>JAJYGU010000381.1 GCA_021784975.1 Planctomycetota bacterium | reverse complement strand
TTCTGGGCAGGGGCGGGAGCCTTGGAAGGGGAACGCCTGAAAACCCCATTGCAGCCGGCGGTGCGTCGAACCGTCCTGCGCGGGGCCGCGGCGGCCTTCCTGATCGTTGGCCTATTCGCAGATGTAGTCTGGGTCCAGACCTCGAACCTCTTTCCAGGGTACGTGATGACCGGCAGGGGCTTGATTCCACCGGCCATTTGGGTCCGCGACCACCTGCCCGCCGACGCCACCATCGCCACCCGGCGGATCGGGGTGCTGGCTTTCTATTCGGGCCACCCGATCTTCGATTATGCTTATGGCTTGCCCGATCCGGCGGTCGCTCGGCGGGTTGCCGGTCACGGCCACTGGTTCGATTTGCCGACCGATGCCGCATTGGCCGATCTATGGCGGGCCCGCGCCCCGGAATTCGTACTGGAAGACAGTTCCATCGTCCAGAGCGTTTGCAAATCCTCTAGCACTACGCCGTTGCAGTTCTCGATTCACGGTCTGAACTACCGTGTCATCAAGCGGTTCTCGATAGGGAGTGCGGCCGAGTGGGTGCTGGCGAGGCGCCTGCCCGAGAAAACCCAATGAGCAATTCCTTCGGTCTGCCGCCCGGATCACCGGCGATGCGGCAACTCAAATAATCTGCCCGACCCGGCCCGGTTGATCGCGGCACGGCCGCCAATCAGCAGACCGACGCACAGGCCCATGCCAACCACATCGCCGAAATCAACGGCATCCCGAAGCCAGCAAAGCCGCAGGGTGGCGATGCCGCAGACCGCACCCATGACCATGAGGGTCAGCCCGATTGCCCGCATGATGCACCCCCGTTTTTCGCGCCAGAAGAGAGCCCGATCAGACCGGTGGTTGCCACCGGTTTACAGCCTGCCAGTTTACCATAACAACAGGGGGTGTCAAGCCCTTGCTGCATCTCCAGCAGTCCTGCAACTGACGGTTGGCGAAGGGTATTACTGTCTCTTCAGCGTCCAAGCGGCAATGATTCCTTGAAAAGCAGAGGGAGATCGAAAAGCAGTCAGCTTAGGAAGCCCTGTCCGCGCGAGTGGCGGCCCCGGGGAGCCCGGCTGACCAGGAAACGGCCGGACACCGACGCCCGCCGCCTGACCCGCTTCGACCACTGCTCTCGTGGTTGGAGCCCGAAACCGGCTGATTGTCTGTGCCATACGCCTTAGGCATCTTTCTGCGACCGGGCCGCCCCCATCTTATCGCTGAGCCATTGGATGACATAGTAGAAAACGGGCGTCAAGAAGATCCCAAAGAGCGTCACGCCCAACATTCCGCTGAAGACCGCGGTGCCCAGCGTGCGGCGCATCTCGGCGCCCGCCCCATGGGCAATCACCAGCGGGAACACACCCAGGATGAAGGCGAAGGAGGTCATGAGGATCGGGCGCAGCCTCACCCGGCCGGCTTCCACGGCCGCGTCGAACCGAGAGACGCCCTCCGCTTGCCGCTCGCGGGCGAAGACGACGATCAGGATGGCGTTCTTGGCGGCCAGGCCCACCAACACCACGAACCCCACCTGCACGAAAATGTTCACGTCCATCCGCGCCAGGGCGATGCCCGCCAGCGCGCTGAGCAGGCACAAGGGCACCACCAGGATCACCGCCAGCGGCATTGACCAGCTCTCGTACAGCCCCGCCAGCACAAAGAAGACCAGCACCACTCCCAGCGCGAAGGCGCTAAAAGGGTTTTGTTGCAGGTCGTGGAATTGTTCGAGCCGGCTGGACTGTTTTTGCAGGTAGCTCAGTTCGGTCCACTCGGCAGTCATGTTGCGCGGCAGCTTCTGGGCCAGCTTTTCCATGCTCGACAACACATCGCCGGTGCTGAACCCCGGCAGCCCGGCGCCGTTGACCGCGGTCGCCGGGAACATGTTGTAACGGACGATCTGGAACGGCCCGGCCGAGTCGCGGATCTCGGCCATTGCCCCCAGCGGCACCATGTCGCCCTCCGCGTTGCGGACCCGGAGTTGTTTGATCCTCTCCGGATTGGTGCGAAACCGATCTTCGGCCTGGACGTTCACCTGCCAGGTGCGGCCAAAGCGATTGAAGTCGTTGACGTAGTAGCTTCCCAGGTATGCCTGCAGAAGGTCGAAGACGTCGGTCAGTTGCACCCCCATGGTCTTGACCTTGGTCCGGTCGACATCGACGTAGACTTGGGGTGCGCGGGCGCGGAAGGCGGAGAACAACCCGACGAGACCGGGCTGCTGGTTGCCTCGGGCCGCCAGCGCGTCGGCCTGGGTCTGGAGGGCGTCGTAGTCGACGTCGCCGGTGTCTTCCACCATCAGCTTGAAACCGCCGGCCATGCCCAGCCCGTCCACCGGGGGCGCCCCGAAGACGTTCACCCGCGCCTCGGGCACCTCGCGCCGAAACCGCTGGCGGAGGCGGGCGGCAATCGCGTCGTCACGCAACGACGAGTCCTGACGCTCTTGGAACGGCTTCAGGGGAAGGAACGCGGAGCCCATGTTCGAGCTTACCGCGTTGAGAATGAACGAGCGGCCGGAATTCGCGAGGATGTGGGCGACGCCGGGGGTCTCCCGGCAAATCTTCTCGATCTTTTTCATGACTTCTTGCGTCCGCTCTAACGAGGCCGAGTCGGGCAACTGGACATTGAGCACCAGCCGGCCCTTGTCCTGAACCGGAATAAAGCCCGCGGGGACTCGAGTGAAGCCGAACCCGGTCAGGCCGATCAGGCCGAGATAAGCCAATAGCACGATGGCGCTGAGGCGGAGGCACCATCCCACGGATTTTCCGTAAGCCCGCGTCGAACCGTCGAACACCCAGTTGAAACCCTGGAAGAGATGGCCGAGTATCCAGTTGACCGGCCGGATCACCAGGCGCCCAAGCAGGCCCCCAGCGACTGCGCCGGGGAGGAAGAGCAGGCCGTCAATCCCCCACGTCATCAGCGTGACTTTCAGGCCGCCGGGCGCCGCTTTGCCTCCCTCACTCGCGGCGGGAAGTCCTAGCCAGGGGCCCCAAGTCGGCGTCAGGATCCATAGCGTCGTCAGGCCGCCAAACAGGGCGAAGGCCCACCAGGGCAGGGCCTCCTTGCCCTGGTCGCCGTGCTCGCCGGGCCTGCGCTTGGCGAAGATCCAAGCCGCCCGGGCCGGCGTCATGGTCATGGCGTTGATGGCCGAAAGGAGCATCGACACCGAGATCGTTAGCGCGAACTGGCGGAAGAACAGTCCGGTGATACCGCCCAAAAGCGCGCTGGGTAAGAGCACCGAGCTCAAGACCAGGGTGATGGCCAGGATCGGCCCGGTGATCTCGTCCATCGCCTTGATGGTGGCCTCGCGCACCGGCAGCCCCTGATCCAGCCAGCGCTCGATGTTCTCCAGCACCACGATGGCATCGTCCACCACGATGCCGATGGCCAGCACCAGTCCGAACAGCGTCAGATTGTTCAACGAGAAGCCCATCAGCTTCATGACCGCGAAGGTGCCGACCAGCGAGACCGCCACGTCGATCACCGGCAGGAGCAGGGATTTCCAGTCCTGCAGGAACAACAGGACCACGATGGCCACCAGGATGATCGCATCCCGCAAGGTGTTAAACACTTCGCGGACGGATTCGCGGACGAAAGGCGTGGTGTCGTAGACGATGGCGACGCGCAGCCCCTTGGGGAAGCGTTTCTCGAGTTCGCGGGTCCTGGCCCTGACGCGGTCGGCTACGTCCAGGGCGTTGGAGCCCGGCAACTGAAAGATCGCCAGGCCGGCCGCCGGCTTGCCGTCCAGCGACATCGTATAGTCCTGATTCCTGGCCCCCAGCTCGGTCCGGGCCACGTCCTTGAGGTAGACCACCTCGCCGTCCGCGCCGGTTTTGAGGACGATGTTGGCAAACTGTTCGGCATCCTGCAGCCGGCCGAGGGTGTCGACCGTGTACTGAAAGTCCTGACCCTGGGGAACCGGCGGCTGGCCGATCTGCCCGGCCGCCACCTGCACGTTCTGCTCCCGCAAGACGCGGAGCACGTCGCCGGCCGACAAGTTCCGGGATTGCATCTTGTCCGGATCCAGCCACACCCGCATGCTGTAGTCTTGCCCGCCGAAAGCGAAGACATCGCCCACGCCCTCGACCTCGGCCAGCGCATCCAGCAGATGGATGGTCGCGTAGTTGCTCAGGTAGAGTTGGTCGTAATACGGCTGGCCGGTCTCGGAATTGGTGTCGGAATACAAGTTGACGATCAGCAGGATATCCGGGGACCGCTTCCGGACGGTCACGCCGATGGCTTTGACCACGTCGGGCAGGGCCGGCTGGGCGATGGCCACGCGGTTCTGCACCAACACCTGGGCCATGTTGGGGGCGGTACCCACCGCGAAGGTCACGTCCAGGGTGTAGGAGCCGTCGTCGTTGCTCTGCGACGACATGTAGAGCATATTCTCCACGCCCACCACCTGCTGCTCGACCGGCGCAGCCACGGTGTCGGCAATGATCTGGGCGTTGGCCCCGGGATAGCTGGCCGTCACACGGACCACCGGAGGCGTGATGTCCGGGTACTGGGCGACCGGCAGCAACGCCGCGGTAATGGCCCCCATCAGGATAATGACCGCCGAGATCACCCAGGCCAGCACGGGGCGGTCGATGAAGAAGCGCACCAGCATGATCGTCCTCGCGGAAAAAAGATACGAAACCCGCCCCCGATCCGACTGACAAAACCCGACAACCCCGGATCAGACGGCCCGGGTCGGGGTTAGGGAGACTGGGATACTTGGATCTGCCTGGACCTTCGGTCTTCGGATCTGGCGTTCGACCTTGGCATTTCCAGAAGCTTCGGCTCGACGGTAATTCCCGACCGAACCGTTTGCAGGCCGTTGATGACCACCCGCTCCCCCGGCTTCAGGCCGTCCTCGATCGCCCGCAAACCATCGTGCAGCAATCCGACCCGAATGGGATGGGAGACTACTTGGTTCTTGTTATTGACCACGTAGAGCACCTTCAATCCCTGATCGTTATCGACGGCGCGATCGCTGACCAACAGCGCCCGGTGGGACAGGCCGATGGGCACCCGCACGCGGGCGAACAAGCCGGGCAGGAGTGTCTCGCCCCGGTTCGGAAACGTGGCCCTGAGCCGCAGGGTGCCGGTTTTCGGATTGACCTGGTTGTCGATGAAATCGATCGTCCCCCGGTGAGGAAACCCTTCTTCGTTGGCCAGCCCCAACATCACCGGGATGGCCGCCTCGCGGGCCGATCTACCCCTGCCCGCGCGGATCAACTGCCGCACTCGCGGCACGGTGCCTTCGTCCACATCGAAATACGCGTACATCGGATCCACCGAGACGATGGTCGTCAGCAGGGTGACATTCGCCTGGTCCCCGGATTGAATCAAGTTGCCTACTGTGACCAGGTAGCGGCTGATCCGCCCGCTGATCGGCGCCACAATCTTGGTAAAACTCAAGTTGAGGGTCGCGGTGTTCACCGCCGCCTCCGCCATCTTGACCAACGCGCCGGCTTCATCGCGATCGCCTTTGGCCAGGTCGTAATCCTTCTGGGCGATGGCGTTCTTCGGCAATAAGTCCTCGGCACGCTTAAAGTCTGCCGAGGTCCGAGCCAGATGGGCCTTGGCTTCGGTCAGATTAGCCAAGGAGCGATCATAGTCGGCCTGGTAGGGCCGCGGGTCGAGCTCGAAAAGGACGTCGCCTTTCTTGACCAGGGTGCCCTCGGTGAAATTGACCTTCTTCAAGTACCCCCACACGCGTGAGCGCACCTCGACCGAATCCACGGCGGCCGTCCGGGCAGTGAAGTCCGCGTAATCGGTGACCTCCCGCTCAATGGGATAACTGACGGCCACCGGGATCGGTCCTGCGGCCGGCGGATCGGCAGGTGCTCTCGCGCAGCCCGCCAGAGCGAGCGAGCAACCGAAGACCGAACCAAAAAGAATCACCGAGGTGTAACGCATAGCAGTCCGATTCTCGTAAAAAAGGAACCAACCCGCAGCCCTGTGTGAGTCTCGAGAGAGAACAAGATCCGCCTAACACGCTTTCATAAGGACGATTGACGACGTGGTGCCGTTCCGCTGGCCTAATTGGATTCAGGGGCATTCTCAGGCCGGATGGAGAAACCCTTGATCGTTGCGTCGATCAGCACGGCAACGTATTCATTCAGTTCGTCGTTTCGTGCCCCTTCCGCGACCAAGTCGAACAATTCCGACAAACAACCGTGAAACATGCGGCCCATGTGGGCAGGGTTGCGCGGCACAAGTGTCCCCTCCCGAATGCCTTGCTTGAAAATCGCCGTTAGGATACGCAAGAGGCGAGGGCGAGTGTCCCTTCGTATCGCGGCACGCTGATCCCCCGCCACAAAAAGCCGGATGAGGCCCTTATACTTGACGGCATGTTCCCAAGCGGCGTGGAGGATCCGCTCCAGTTTTTGCGGCGCTGACAACTCCGTGCGAGCTATTTCCTCGATCGGCTGGAAAAATGGCTCCACCAATCGCGTATAAAAGAATTGCAGCAGATCACTCTTTCCATCGAAATAGTTGTACAGGCTCCCCGTTGCCAGACCCACCGTCGACGCCACCCGATCCATCGTCAGTCCGGCGGTTCCATGCTTGTCCACCACCGAGCTGGCCGCCTCAAAGATCGTGTCCCGCATCATGGCCGTGACGCACTCTTTTCTGGCTTTGCTCAGACGCATGCCTCCCTCGCTTCTGTAAAGAACAGACCCATCATACTGAACTCTTCTTCGTAATGCAATAACCAAGTCTCACTTTGCTGATCTTGAACTACGTGGTACTCTTCCTCACCGCCTCGCAGAGGCGGAGCATCGTGTCGACAGGCAGTTGCTCCGCCCGCAGGCGGCCGTCGAGTTGCAGCTCGCTGAGCATTGCATCGGCCGCCGGCTTGTCGAGCCGGTGCTTGCCGGCGCCGACCAGTTGCCATCGCAGCGACTTGCGGCGGTGGAGGAAGATGGCGCGAAGGAAATCGTGGAAGTGTTGGCGGTCCGGAATCCGTTTTCGCAACTCGTCGTCTAGGGTAATCTGCAGGAACGCCGAGGAGACTTTGGGGCGCGGCCAGAACGCCTCGGGCGGCAGCGTCCGCAGAATCTCCGCGCGGCATTGGGCCTGCACCCAGATGCTAAGGGCCCCGTAGGCTTTGGCGCCCGGCCGGGCGACAATTCGTTCGGCGACTTCTTTCTGAACGGTGACGGTCATGGACCGGGGCGGCTCTTCTTCGGCCAGCAGGTTGCCGATTACCGGGGTGGCGATCTGGTAGGGCAGGTTGGCCACCAGCTTCAGCCGGCGTCCCGGGGCGGCCGCCAACGGCCCTGCCAGCGCAGCGAAGATCTCCGGATTGAGCCGATGCTTGTGTTTCAAGGCGTCGCACTGGAGCATGACCACGTTCTCGAACGGCTGCAACTCCTCGCTGGCCAACTGGAACATCTGCCGGTCGACTTCCACCGTCACTACTGCGGCGGCCCGTTGCGCTAATAGAGCCGTGAGCGAGCCGGTACCGGTGCCGATCTCCAGCACTACGTCATCGGCCGTCACCGCGGCCGATTCCAGCAGGATGCCCAGCAGGTTGAGGTCGATCAAGAAGTTCTGGCCGGACTTCGCCCGCGGCCGGATGCCCGCCTCCTGGAATCGACGCATGAGGAACGAGAGGGTTTGCCGAGGAGCGGACATGGGGAGTGGGGCGTGAGGCGGGAAGGAGTCAGGAGTTTAGAAGTTAACTTGGTCAGAAGTGAGAAGCTACAACATTGTGCCTTTTGCATTTTTCATTTTTGGCATTGCACCCCCCGCCCGATTGCATTTTCATTTCTCGTTTCTCACTTCTTTCTCGTTTCTCACTTTTCCGTGCCTCCGCCAAGAATAAACAATAAACAACCGGAAATGAACCACGTAAAACGCCCCACCCCTCACCAACCCCCTGATCCCTAGTCCCTGATTCCCGACCCCTGGTCCCTGATCCCCGATCCTTAATCCCTCGTCCCCCAGGTCTCGGCTTCGAGGAGGCGCTGCACGTACTTGGCCAGCAGGTCAGTTTCCAGGTTCACCTTTCCGCCGGCCTGTAGGCGTCCCAGCGTGGTGACCTCCAAGGTGTAGGGGATCAAGGCCACGCTGAAGCGATCCGGTTGGCTGTCGACGATCGTCAGGCTCACCCCGTCGACGGCGATCGAAGCCTTCGAGGCCATCTGGGCGGCCAGGCTCCGCGGCACCGAGAACCAGAAGGTCGACCACTGGCCGCAATCGTCGCGGCTCAAGAGCGTGCCCACTCCATCGATGTGGCCGCTGACGAAGTGTCCTCCCAAGCGGTTGCCGACGGCCAGGGCTCGTTCCAGGTTCACCGGGCTGCCCGGCTTCAGCTCGCCGAGGTTGGTGCGGGCGAGCGTCTCCGGGCCGGCCTGGAAGGCGAACGTGTCGCCCTGCTGGTCGATCACCGTGAGACAGCAGCCGTTGACCGAGATGCTGTCGGCCACCCGCGTCTCGGCGGCGATTTTTGGTTCGCGGACAATCAGCCGGCAGCCGGGCGGCTCCTGGCGGAGTTCGGATACCGTCCCAAGGGCCTCAACGATTCCGGAAAACATCTTTGCGACTCCTCAATCTTGCCAGTACAACGTGCTTGTCAAAATAGCGACTCCTCCCGATGCCGGCGCTGCACCCATTTTTCCCACGCTAAATGGATCGGGCCGTAGAGCACGAACGCTGAGGCGGCAATCGGGATGGCGTAAAATGGAACAACCATGATCGCCACAAACGAAAATACCACCGCCACCACGTGTCCAAAACTGCGGTGCCCGCGGAGGACGCGATTGGGAACGTGCGGATAGCGGATCCGCGATACCATCAACAGGGCCACCAGCAGCCCGAAAAACGGCAAGGCGGTCTGCAGTACGATGTCCACCCACTCTTCCAGCCCGCTGTCGCTGCGGCGAAGGGTATAGAACATGATGGCACAGCCGGCGATGACCGCCGCCGCCGCCGGGCTGGGCAAACCGCTGAAGTAAAGATGTTCGTCGTCGTCGCTGATTTCCACGTTAAATCGCGCCAGCCGCAGGGCCGCACAGACCGCGAACGCCGCCGCAATGATCCACACCGCGTGACTGTGGAGATAGGTGAACCGCGGACACATCTTCACCAGCAGGAAGCCGGGGGCAACGCCGAAACTGACCACGTCGCACAGGCTGTCCAATTCGGCCCCAAAATCGCTGGCGGTCCGGGCCAGCCGAGCCACGTAGCCGTCCAGCCCGTCAAAAACCATCGCCAGAAAAATCAGCCAGCCGCTCTGCATCAAGTTGGTGGCGTCGAAGCGGATGCTGTCGCTGACGCTGGCCCACGAATCCGGCCTCTCGATCCGGGCCGCTACCACGATGGCGAAGAACCCGCAAATCAGGTTCCCCAGCGTCAACAGAGTGGGAAAGACGGCGATGGTGCGAAGGGGACGCATGGGTCAGGGATCCGGGATCCGGGATCAGAGGTCAGGGGTTCG
>JAJYGU010000143.1 GCA_021784975.1 Planctomycetota bacterium | reverse complement strand
AAGACGGCCCTTCCCGTTGGCGGATGGCTGTTACACAAGCCAGATGTGCCCTCGCAAGCGAAAGAGGCGACCACGCAGGAAAGGAATCCGACAGGCGAAGCCGGCGAGTCACGTCCGCAACCAGATGAGAATGCCCGTCAGCCACGGCCGTTGACGAGCGATCTTAATCAGAGAGCGATCGTGGCAATCGAACTCAGCCGGCGACGTCAGCACCAACTGAAGAACGCGTTTGCGGACATACTGCAGCCCGACTGTGCAATCAAGACTGTCCCAGGTGGATCGCTGTTTTCTTTGATGCCTGCAGCCCTTTTTAAGACACCCGAGAAATGAATGATAGATAGCAATGTTGTGACAACGTTAATGGCTGAAGCCGCCAAGGCTCAAACAAAATCACACGCGCCGTATTCGGGTATCCGAGTCGGCTGTGTGATTCTCGATGATGAAGGACGGTTGTTTTGCGGAGCCAACATCGAGAACGCCTCCTTTGGGATGAGCCTGTGTGCGGAACGGGTCGCTGCCGCCATCGCTGTGATGGCGGGATCCAAGAAATGGAAGGTTATGGCAGTAGTGTCTGATTCACGCATGTTCGTTCCGCCTTGCGGAGCCTGCCTGCAGGTACTCTCCGAGTTTTGCGGTGCCGATCTTCAGATCATTTGGGGAAATCATAAGGGGGCACCGGAGATGGCAACCTTGGCAGATCTGCTCGCACGACCATGCCGGCTGCAGAATACATGATCTGGCTTAGAATGCGGAGTCAGTTTGCTGGTGCAGAAGCAGTTCACAAGGGAGAAGCAAAACCCGAGGCCAGCGATTTCTAGTCGCCGACTTGGGTTATGTAAAAAGTGACAATTGTGTTGTCTCTTACAAACCGTCCGGCACATTCGAAAAGGGTTTTGTCCGCTCCACTTCTTGTAAGTCCTTCCGAAGCCTGGAGTTATGACACCTGGCCACGGTTGGCGGTGCGGCCTGAAGTCTCCCAAGGATCTGGCAGTCTACCGGGTTCGGGGGTCGAATTGCGTGAATCGAAGCGGCGGTTCATTGGATGGCGCGCCGATCATTCTGAAGTCTACGGAATTGTCGCCTTGAGGCGTCAACTTTGCCAGCATCACTCCGCCGCTGGCGGGTTCCATGGCAAGCGTGTTGCGGTCGACGGCGTATGCGCCCTTCACCACCTGTCGTTTCTGTCCTTGGGTGTAGATCCAGGTGAACTCGCCTTGTTTGGTCAGCGCCATCTCAAAGGCTGAATTAGACGGCCCTTTGGCCTTCCAGGTGCCGGCCAGTTCTGCCGGCGCCAATTCGGCTGCTGGCGGGGGAGTGGGCTCCGCCTTCGGCTTCGGTGCCCCGGAAGCCTGGTAGGTCAGCATGTCGTAGAGCTGTCGGGCCACGGTGTCGTTGGGCACCGACCTTACGACGTGCTCCAGTTGCCTAGCCGCTGCGTCGAGGTGATTCATGGTGAGGTAGTGGTAGGCCAGCACGAATCGCGCGTCGCTAGCCGCCGGATTGGCTGTCACGTAGTCCTCCAGTTTTCGAAGCTGCGCGGTGTAGACTCCCACATCCGGATAAAGGCTGTCCAGGGTAGTCCAGTCCCAACCGGGCCCTACCGCCAGGACGGCGTTCAGCGTAGCCGCTGCCTGGCCATACTTGCCCAGTGCGAACAGGCACAGCGCGCTGAACTCGTGCAGCGTCGCATCGCCGGGCATGCTCTTGATCGCCAAGTCGGTCAGTTCGATCGCTTGCGGGTAGTCCCCCTGGCCGAACGCCGCTCGGGCCTGATCGAACTGATTGAGGGCTTCCTGGGTAACTCCGGGGGGAAGTCCGGACGCCTCAGCAGTGGCTTGGCTGATCGGAGCCCCGGCTTGGGACGGTTCCGAGTAGAGCACGATCGGCTCTGAGTAGTTGTAAGGCATCTCGCCAGCATAGGCGGTCTGGTAGTAGGGATTGCTGTAGGGCCAGGTGCCAAACATGTAGCCGATACTGTGCAAAGCCCAGCCGGTCACCGCGAAAGCCGACCAGACCGGATGCTCTTGCCACATGTGCTCCCAGTAGTTGCCCCAACGATCGTGCCAGTAGCCGTGGTGCCAGCCATCGTGCCAAGGATAGCGGTTATCGAGTTGGTTCTGCCAGTCGGCGCGCCGATCGTTCACGAAATCCTGGCGGTTCTCCCGCCACTCGTTACGAAACTCCTGCCGGTTCTGCAGCCGGCTTTGCAGGTCTTGGCGATGATCGGCAACCCACTCCTGCCGGTTCCCCTGGAACTCGTTCCAGCGGTTGCCGCGCTGCAGGCCAGGCAGTTGAGTCGGACGATTGCCGGCGCCGGGAAGTCGGCTGCCCGCCACCGCCCCAAGGCCGGCGCCGGCGCCGAACGCGGGAAGCGTCGAGATGCCCGGCCGTCCGGAGGGGAGTTGACTGGGGCGGGTCCCGGCACCTGGTCTCTCGCCGAGGCTGGGCCGTTGGCCAGCCACTCCTCCGCCCGGTCCTATGCCGGGCTGACCAATCGCCGGACGGCCACCGGGCAATTGACCGGGCGCCAGTCCGATACCAGGACGACCGCCAAGCTGTAGTCCACTGGGCAGCGTGCCAACCGAGGGGCGTCCTCCGCCCATTGACGGTCCGCCGCCGAGGCCGGATCGCGAGGGGAGCGTCGATGGCCGCGGGACTCCTCCTAACGGACCAGACACTCCCGCCGATGGCCGTGAGAGCGGTGCGCTAGGGCGGCTGAAGCTTGGCGAACTGCCGACCCGGCCTCCGCCGCCGGAGAATCCGCCCCCGCCCCCCCGTCCGCCGCCTCCGCCACCCCGTCCACCACCACGGCCGTGTGCTGCCTCGGGGGAAAAAGCAGCTACGGAAAGCAAGATCGCAGCCAGGACCAACGCCGGTAATCGCATGTATTTCATGATATCGATCCTCTCTTGCAATTGTCGCGATGGCCGACCGCTTTCACTGATCCTTCGCTTGGGGCGGCTTGCGGACGATCCGCGCTATCTGATCCGGTTCGAGCCGCCCACCAACAACCCGGTTAACCGATCTGAATTCGTACTGGTCGCGGCGTAGCGGCGTGTAAGTGTTGGTGGCGGAGGCCGTGCTCCCATCCGGGCGGACGCCGGTCATTTTCACCATCCAGCCGTCGCCGACCCGCGTCCAGAGCCCCTCCGCATAGCCGCCCTCGGTGTCGAAAACCCAGGACTTGATTTGCCGCGTTAGCGGGTCCCAGCCGATGCGGAGATCGCCCTTCATGGGAGGGAGCCCTTCCCACTGGACGACAAACTTGCCCAGCAGGTAATGGCCGTCCTTCGACCACCAGCAACGATGCTCGACCACCTCGGTCGGGCTCTCGTCGACCCATTCGCCCACCAGCCATTCCAATTGTTTGAGTTGCTCGTGCGGTTGTGTCTCGGGCAGGCTGGTTTCGCGAACGGTCTCCAGCTTCCATTGGCCGTTTTTCTTGACGTGAACCGCAAGGTAGGTCGACTCGTTGGGAGGCATTCCGGGCCGAATGACGCGCACCGTACCACCGTCCACCGCGGCGTCCGGCGACAGCAGGCGAATGTTCGGGTCGATGACCTCGATCCTCAAGCCTTTGTTCTCGGCAAACATGGCCGCCATCTCGCGCTGGATGGCCTCGCGCCCCTGGAACCGCTGACCCGAAGGACTAACCCAATCGGCGTTCTCGCTCCAATGCTCGGCAACCGCCTTGGCATCACCGCGGTTGTAGGCGGCCACGTAGGAGTTGATGGCCGCCCGAATGGCACTTTCGTCGGAGGTCGATGGGGGCTTCGCCTCCTCGGCTTGTGCGAAAACCGCCAGAACCAAGGCCGCGGCGATGGCCGCAGTCGCCCGGCCACCGCTGGCGCGCGCCGCTAGGCTCAATATTTGGCAGTACATGATGTTTCTCTCCTGCAAGGGTTGGAATCTTCGAACACGACAACGGAGACTCCACCAGTCACGACCTGCTGTGAGAACAGCGCCGGCACGAAAGGAAGCGCTACATTGTATGGGCCCCGTCAACACGGAATAGGATGGGGGAGCAGAACACGATCAATGGTACCCCACCGCGGATGGGCAACTCTTCCACCTAGCCCTTGACCTGGCCGCTACAGTAGGGCGGGTGTGTTGAGCGAACACCATATTTCAGGCGCGCGGCGTCCGGTAGACCCGGCGTTTGCAGGCTCCTTTCTACCCGAGTGAAAAGGGGATAGCAGGCCCTTTCTCTGCTGCAGTCAGCCCTGATGTCTTTGTTTCAGTGTGTTTTTGATGACGCCACCGACCGTGGAAGCACGGGAGAATGACAATGACCTCGACATCAGCCGACGGCGCCACAGCGGTAGGCCGCCGTGACGCCTATGAATCGTTGCTTCGTCGATGCCAGACACTGGAGCCGGTAACCGTCGCCGTGGCCTATCCGTGTGAGGAGACGGCTTTGACCGGCGTCGTCGAGGCCGCCGAATTGCGTCTGATTGCACCCATCCTGGTCGGCCCACCGCAGAAGATTTGCGAACTCGCGCGGGAGGCGGGACTGAACGTCGAAAACTATCCGATCGAGGACGCGTCCGATTCCCGCGCCGCCGCGGTCAAGGCCGTCGAATTGGTTCGTTCGGCTCGCGCCGAAGCTTTGATGAAAGGCAGTTTACACACCGACGAACTGATGAGCGCGGTGGTCTCCTCGGCCACCGGCTTGCGCACCGGCCGGCGAATAAGTCACGCCTTCGTTATGTCGCTACCCACGTACCCGAAACCGTTGATCGTCACTGACGCGGCCATCAATATCGCGCCGAGCCTGGATGATAAGCGGGACATCTGCCAGAACGCGATCGACCTGGCCCATAGCCTTGGCCGAGCGACGCCCAAGGTGGCGATCCTCTCGGCGGTGGAAACGGTGACGACCAAAATTCCATCCACGATCGACGCGGCGGCGCTCTGTAAAATGGTCGACCGGGGGCAGATCACCGGCGGACTGTTGGACGGCCCGCTGGCCATGGACAACGCCATCAGCCCCGAAGCCGCTAAGACCAAAGGCATAAGCTCGCCAGTCGCGGGCGATGCCGACATTCTTGTCGCCCCGGACCTGGAGGCAGGAAATATCTTGGCGAAGCAACTGACGTTCCTCGCCCGTGCCGACGCCGCCGGATTGGTTCTTGGGGCGCGAGTCCCGATCATCCTCACCAGCCGCGCCGACAATGTGCGCACTCGCCTGGCGTCCTGCGGAGTCGCCTTGCTGGTGGCTCATGCGCGGCGGACGGGCCAGGTCGGCGGGAAGCCTTCGTGACCGAGTCCACCAGGAGAAGCAACCATGCTTCGCTCCATCCACGCACCACTGGCGGAGTTGACAACCATCGGTCTCCGTGCGGCGGCCGAGTATGCCACCGACTTTTGGCAACGTTCGCTGATCTTCTTGGATATTTTCCGTCGATCCGGCAATCAGCAGGCGGAGATGACCTCCCGGCCGCTCAACGCCGTACTAATCTATGACTACGAGATCATCCTCCGCGGCAATAGCTTGCCGCGACCCGTCAACTATGCTCTGGTGCGTGTCGTGCCACCGCAGGGCGCGGTGATCGACGAAACCAAGCGGCCGGTGGTCGTGATCGACCCGCGGGCCGGCCAGGGGCCAGGCATCGGCGGTTTCAAGCCGCAAAGCGAGATCGGCCAGGCCGTCGCAGCCGGTCATCCGGTCTATTTTATCGGCTTCATTGTCGACCCGATTGACGGCCAAACGGTCGAAGACGTTGCCCACGCGCACGTCGCATTCCTCCAAAAGGTGATCGACCTCCATCCTCGGGCCGTCGAGAAGCCTTTTCTGATCGGAAACTGCCAAGCCGGCTGGCACGCAGTCATGGCGGCCTGCATACGTCCGGATCTCGTCGGACCGGTGCTGACCGCCGGCGCGCCTTTATCCTACTGGGGCGGCGTCCGCGGCCAAAATCCGATGCGGTACAGTGGCGGACTACTCGGCGGCACCTGGTTGGCACGCATGCTGAGCGATCTGGGCGGCGGCAGGTTCGACGGCGCCTGGCTGATTTCAAACTTCGATAGTCTCAATCCCGCCAACACCCTTTGGAGCAAACCGTACCGTGTCTGGGCCAATCCGGAAAAGGAAGAGGAACGCTACCTGGACTTTGAGAAGTGGTGGGGGGCCTTCGTGTGGCTCCGCGGCGAAGAGCTGCACTACATGGTCGATAATCTCTTTGTCGGCAACAAGCTCTCCACGGCCCGGATCGTGACCAGGGACGGCATCCGGCTCGACATTCGCAACATCAAATCGCCGATCCTCTGCTTCTGCTCGAAGGCCGATAACATCACGTCCCCCCAGCAGGCCCTCGGCTGGATTCTCGACAACTACGACAGCGCGGACGAGATTCGCCAGTACGGCCAGACGATCCTCTATTGCTTGCATGAGACCGCCGGGCATCTGGCAATTTTCGTGGGCACCAAAGTTGCGGTCAAGGAGCACTCCGAGTTCATCAATTACATGGATCTGATCGACGGTATCCCGCCGGGACTGTATGAAATCGTGATCACCGAGAAGAGCGAAGGCCAGCTCGGCGCCGAACTCCTGGCCGGCGACTTTAACGTGCAAATCGAGCAGCGCCGCATCGAGGACATCCGCGCCTTGGGCTGCAACACTGTTGAGGACGAACGCGAGTTCGAGGCCGTGGCCCGCGTCTCGAAACTGAACAACGCGTTGTACACAGCCTTCGTTCAACCCTGGTTGCATACGTGGGTGACTCCGCAAACCGCCTTAGCGGTGCGCGGGATGCAGCCGCTGCGTCTCCAGTATGCGTTGTTCTCGGACAAGAATCCGATGATGCGGATGGTGCGGCCGCTGGCCGAGAGGGCCCGAGCCGAGCGCAAGATACCGGCCGTCGACAACCCCCTCGTAACCATGCAGGAGCGAGTCTCGGCCACAATGACGGCGTGGCTCGAAGTCCTTGGTCAACTTCGAGACCAGGCCCAAGAGGCCATGTTTCATAGCGTTTATGGGTCGCCGTGGCTTCAGGCTTGGTTGGGCATGACCCGCAACGGTGGTCCGCCGTGGCCCAGGCCGGGCACGTCGCCCGACCAAATTGCCGCCCTGGACTTCAGAGTCGCGGATCTCCGGGCCACCATGGACGAGGGCGGCCCTCTGGAGGCGGCGGTACGAGCCCTGCTTTACATTGCCAGGGGCCAAGGCGCCGTGAACGCCCGCTCCTTTGAAGTCCTGCGGCGTCTCTTGAAAGCTCGCCCGGAGATTACCTTGGCTCGATACAAGGCGGTCCTACACCAGCAGTGGGCCGTGCTGGCCACCGATGAGAAAGCGGCCTTGAACGCACTGCCGCGACTCCTGCCGACGGACGGCTCGGCACGTAGCAAATTGTTCGAAGAGGTCCGGGCGATCAGAACCGCGGCTGGGGAACTCGACGGGGAGGCTAAGCGCCGGCTGGACGAAATGGATCGCTTGTTCGACATCGGCGCGTGTGCCCCCGCGCCGGGCGGCAGCCACGTCGCAGTCTAGGAAAGCCTAGTTATGAGCGATGCGATCGTCGTGCTGAATGCCGGTTCCTCGAGCTTGAAGTTTTCGATCTATGGGGTGGCGGACGAGGAACTGAACTTGGTGGCGAGGGGGCAAATGGAAGGCCTCGGCACCGCCCCACACTTCAAAGCGAAGGATCGAGACGGTCAGTTGCTGACCGACGTCTCGCTAGACGGCTCGGCGACAGGCTTCGGGCATCCGCAGGCATTCGCGCACTTGGCCCAATGGGTTCGCCAGCAATACTCCGGTGCGCTGTCGCCCGTTGCCGTTGGGCACCGGATGGCCCACGGCGGGACAGAGTTCACCGGGCCGACGCTGATCGATGCCGAAGTAGTGGCAAAACTGGAACAATTGGTGCCCCTGGTTCCGCTCCACCAGCCGCATAACCTGGCCGCCGTCAGGGGGTGACGCAGTTGCGGCCCGACCTGCCGCAGGTGGCATGCTTTGACACCGCCTTTCACCGCACAAAACCGAAAGTCGCCGATCGATCCAGGAGTGGTCCTGTTCCTGCTCCGGCAAGGCTGGTCCGCGGATCGAATCGAGGACCTCCTCTACAAGAAATCCGGCTTGCTGGGGGTCTCGAAGGTGAGTAATGACGTACGGGTTCTCCTGGCCAGCGACTACGCTCTGGCTGCGGAGGCGATCGAGTTTTTTGTGTACCGCATCGTTCGCGAGATCGGTTCGCTCGCGGCGGCGCTCGGCGGGCTGGACGCCCTGGTATTTACGGCGGGAATCGGCGAAAACTCGCCGGTCATCCGGCAAAAGGTGTGTAAACGCCTCGGCTGGCTGGGGGTCAACATCGATCCGGATTCCAACCAGCACGGAAGTAGGCGCATCTCTCCGATAAGACAAACTCCATCGGTGTGGGTCGTTCCGACGGATGAAGAAGCGGTGATCGCCACCCACACCTTGGCGATCATTTGCTCGGTTCGGATCAAGACGAACTCCGCGGAGTGACTCTGATGACTTGCCGTCGATTTCGCCACTACCTTACGAACTCGATTCGGATTACTTTGGCCAACATGGTCGATGCGGTCGCGGTCGTTTGCCTCCCCAAGTACGCCGGGCATATAATTCGGCACCCGCGAAAGGTGGGGCTGATTACCAGCAAACAACTGTATGAGTCGGGATTCGGCGCGGTCTATCCCGGCTGTCCGGTTCGGTTTCGTCAGAGGAGCACCGCGTTCTTGCGGCAAGATGGGGCGAAGGGGCGGGGTGCGCAGCATATATTGCATATCAGACCATGATCTGGGAGGGCGAATCCGTGGCTGCTCAAGGCAAGCAGGTGGTCGCCCTCTTCGTGGATCGGACGTGCCAGCAATGGATCGTGCGTGACCCCGAAGGCGGTTTCTGGATTCTTCCTTCGGTTGAACATCCCTGGGATCAACGCCAACCGTTTCACCCGACACCCGAGATGGACCTTGAGTTTGTGCCGGGACACTACAAAGACTTGCTGGAACTGCCGTTTTGAAGCGGTAGTCAGGTGCGTCATGACCGCGGAACAGGCACGACTCGACGAGGCTCGCCGACAGCAGATTCCCTGGAAGAAATGGGGACCCTACCTCAGCGAACGACAATGGGGAACCGTACGCGAAGACTACAGCGAAGGGGGCGATGCCTGGAACTATTTCAGCCACGATCAAGCGCGCTCGCGCGCCTACCGCTGGGGCGAAGACGGTTTGGCGGGTATCTCCGACGACAAGCAGCGGCTCTGCTTTGCGCTGGCCCTTTGGAACGGAAAGGACCCGATTCTCAAGGAGCGCCTGTTTGGACTGACCAACAGCGAGAGCAATCACGGGGAGGATGTCAAGGAATACTACTTTTACCTGGACAGCACGCCGACCCATTCGTACATGAAGTACCTCTACAAGTATCCCCAGGCGGCGTTCCCTTACTCCGATCTTGTCGAAACCAGCCGCCGCCGGGGCAGGCAC
>JAJYGU010000304.1 GCA_021784975.1 Planctomycetota bacterium | reverse complement strand
CATGGCGGCTTCGGGCATTTTACGCGGTCGGTTCACCGTGAATCCCCTTGACGATGACATCGGCCGCCAGGTTGACGGCGAAGGTCAGGGCGAACAGCACCAGGCCGATCGCAAATAACATGCGATAGTGCAGGCCCCCTTCCACCGCTTCGCCCAGTTCCGCCGCCACAGTGGCAGTCAGCGTGCAGATCGGGTCGAAGGGGCTGTGCGGGATTTGCACCGCCTGGCCGGTGACCATCAGCACGGCCATGGTCTCGCCAATAGCCCGGCCGACCCCCAGCAGCACCGCCGCCAGCAGGCCGTTCTTGGCGGCCGGAAAAAGCACGCGATAGACGATTTCCCAGCGGCTGGCGCCCAGCGAGAGGGCCGCTTCGCGATACGAGTCGGGCACGGCCTTGAGCGCGTCTTCGCCCACCGAGACGATGATCGGCACGCTCATCAGGGCCAGGATGATGCCGCCGTTGAGGAGATTCACTCCCACCGGCGCCCCGGTCCACTGGATGATCAGCGGGGCGATCACGATGTAGCCGATGAATCCCCAGACTACCGAAGGGACGGCGGCCAGCATCTCGATCAGCACTTTGAGCACTTCCTTGATCTTCCCGCTGCAGAACTCGGAGATGAACACCGCCGCACCCAGCCCGAGCGGAACCGCCAGGGCCATGGCCAGCCCGGTGACCGACAATGTCCCCACCAGCATGGCCAGCGTGCCGAACTCCTGGTGCGTCTTCGAGGTGGGCTGCCAGCGGGTGCTGGTAAAGAACTCCAAAACGTTCCACTTGCCGAAGATCGCCGGGGCCGCCTCGCGAAACACAAAGAAGAAGATGGCGAACACGAACAAGATCGCGCTCCAGCCGCACAGCCGAATGATCCATTCCACCAGCGGCTCGGCGCGATCGAGCCACAGGCGCAGCCTGCTGGAAAGCGAGGGTCGGGCCGCCGATCGAGCGGAGTCGGATTGGCTGTCACTCATGCACGTCCAGAGGAACGTACCCCAAGTCGAGCACGACCTTCTGGCCCTCCTTGCCCAAAATCCAGTCGAGATATTCTTTGATCGGCCCGGTCGGCGGGCCGACGGAGTAGATCAGCAGCGGGCGGGTGATGGGATAGGTGTGGTTTCGCACGTTTTCGGCGGTCGGAGCCACCCCCGGCTCGCCAGGTCGCCGCGAGATCTTGAGCATCTTGATTTCGGGCGTGGCATAACCCATGCCGCTATAACCGATCGCCGAGGGGGTGCGCGAGACCAGGGCCACCACGTCTTTGGATCCGCTCTGGTTAATCGAGCCGAGCTTCATATCCTTGCCTGCTCCCAACACCGCCTCGCAGAAATAGGCATAGGTGCCCGAGCTGTTCTGCCGGCTGACGCGGGTAACGACATCGGTGCCCAAAGTGCCCTTGGGCACTCCCAGCTCCGACCAGCGGGTGATCGGCCGTGGGCAGTCCTCGCCGTAGATGGCCGCCAGTTCCTCCAGCGAGATTGTGTCCAGCGGGTTCCGCTTGTGAACGTAGATGGCCAAGGCATCGTAGCCGACCACAAATTGTTGGGGTTTGGCCCCCCGCTTGGCCTCGGTCTGTGCCTTTTCTTTTTCCTCCATGGTGCGGCTGGCGTTGGCCAAGTCGCAGTTACCTTCGATCAGGCTGGCGATGCCGACGCCGGAGCCGCCCCCGAGCACTTGGACGCTGACGTTGGGATGCTCCTGATGGTACTCTTCGGCCCAGGCCTGGGCGATATTCACCAGCGTGTCGGAGCCTTCGTTGCGGATGATCGTGCTGCCGGCCAGGCTGCTCCCCTCATGATAACCGCAACCGTAGCACAGCGCCGACAAGAGGCCGAGGACCAGGACGCGGCAAAACCTCACCGACACCACGCGTCTCCCCCGGCAGCCGGCCTACGCCGAGTGCCATTGGATTCAGGCGGCACACGGCGTGTGCCGGATACAACATCGCCAAGGACGGTTGTATCAGTGGTATCAGAGGGCTCGGGACGCGTCAAGAACCCCGCCCAAAGGACGTAGAGTTGCACCGGCGGGACATTGGTCAACCATCGAGGCCGCCACCAATCCGTTGTGACCTATAGTTGCCATAGCGGGCGGCGTTCGGACGCCCTCGGTGTGTCCCAACGTTCGATTGTTAGAAATTGGTTAGGACCGGGTTTGCCATGGTGGTCGGTGTTCGTCGCATTCATCAGCAATGGTCCGTCCTCGCGGTGTGGTATCGGTTGGCCGACGCGGTCTGTATCGCCCTCGGCCTGTTGCTGGCCACGCGGCGCGAACCGGGTACCGGGGCCGAGCATTACATAATCGCCGCCGCGGTGGCCATCATCGTTTATTCCTTGCTGGCCGATCTGGGGGGCCTCTATCGCAGTTGGCGGGGCGTTTCCGCCAGCCGCGAAATCTTCGGGGTGGCGGCAAGTTGGGCCTGCACCGTGTTCGCCCTGCTCGCACTGGCCTTCGCCGCCAAGTACACCGCCGAGTTCTCGCGGATTTCGGCGACAATCTGGTTCCTGGTGACGCCGCTTCTGATCGTGCTGGCGCGAGCCGCCACCCGCTGGCTGCAGCGGCTGCTGTTGCGCTGGGGCTACCACACCAAACGGTTCGCGATCGTCGGCGTCACCGAACTGGGGTTCCAACTGGCCCGCAACATCGAAGACTCGCCGGAGATGGGGCTCAAGCTGGTGGGCTACTTCGACGATCGCCCCGAACCGCGGAACCCCGAGATCCCGCCTAGCCTGGGCCAGCAGGCCGGCACGCTTCACGACTTGGTCGATCAGGCGTACCGCGGCGAGGTTGACCGGATTTACATCACCTTTCCCATGCGGGCGGAGGAGAGGATTCGCGGAGTGCTCGATCTGCTCAGTGATACTCCGGCCGCGGTGTATGTGGTGCCCGACTTCTTCGTCTTCCAGTTGTTGCACTCGCGCTGGACGGACATGCACGGGCTGCCGGTGGTGAGCGTCTTCGAGCATCCGTTCTACGGCATCGACGGGGCGGTGAAGCGGGCCTCGGACCTGTTGCTTGGGGGAGCTTTTTTGGCACTGGCCGCCGTGCCGATGGTCCTGATCGCCTTGGCCGTCAAGCTCACCTCGCCTGGACCGGCGCTATTTCGCCAGCGCCGCTACGGCCTCGACGGCCGAGAGATTCGCGTCTGGAAGTTCCGCACCATGCGGGTCTGTGAAGATGGGTCGCAGGCGGTGCAAGCCACCCGGCACGATACGCGGGTGACTTTCTTGGGCCGGATCTTGCGGCGATCATCGCTCGACGAGTTGCCGCAGTTGTTCAACGTGATCGGCGGCTCGATGTCGCTGGTCGGCCCGCGGCCGCACGCCAGCGCGCACAACGAGCAATTCCGCACCCAAGTAGCCGGCTACATGTTGCGGCACAAAGTGAAGCCGGGCATCACCGGCCTGGCCCAGGTCAACGGCTGGCGGGGAGCCACCGACATGCCCCTCAAGCTGCATAAGCGGGTCGAATGCGACCTCCGCTACATCCGCGAGTGGTCGCTGGCCCTGGATTTGAAGATCCTCTTGAAGACCGTGGCCGCCGTCTGTTCGAGAAACAATGCCTATTAACACCGTGATATCGACACCAACCGCGTCGGCAACCCTCGAAACCCCGGCTGGTGCGATCACTGTCCCGCCACTGGCCACCGCCAAAGTTCTGCACGTCATCAATGGCGAGCACTATGCGGGCGCCGAACGGGTGCAGGACCTGCTGGCCGAGCGGCTGCCGGAGTTCGGCTTCTACCCGGAGTTCGCCTGCGTCAAACTCGCTCGGTTTGACGAAATGCGGCACTGGCGGCAGGCGCGGCTGCAGCGCGTGCCGATGGCCTCCCGGTTCGATCTGCGTGCCGCCCGGAAGGTGGCCGAGATGGTGCGGTGCGGCGGGCACCAGATCGTTCATGCCCACACGGTGCGGACCGGGCTGGTGGCGGCAGTCGCCTCTCGATTGACGGGCGTGCCGCTGGTCTACCATGCCCACAGCCCCGCCTCGCGCGACACCACCCATCCCTGGCGGAACCGATTTAACAGCATCGTCGAGCGGCTTAGTTTGCGTCGTGCCGCCCACATCATCGCCGTCTCTGAAGCGATGGCCGATCACATGATTCGGCGGGGCTTTGACCGCGAGCGAATCACGGTCGTTCGCAACGGCGTGCCGGCCGTCGGGCCGTTGCCCGATCGATCACCGCCCTCGGGGACGTGGACGCTCGGCACGGCGGCCCTGTTTCGCCCTCGCAAGGGGATGGAGATTCTCTTGCAGGCAGTGGCGATGCTGCTGCAGCAAGGGGTAGTGGTCCGGCTGAGGGCCGTGGGAGGCTTCGAATCGCCTGCCTATGAAACAGAAATCGCCAGTTGCGTGCGGCGGCTCGGATTGCAGGAGCATATCTGCTGGACGGGCTTCCGCCGCGACGTCACCGCCGAGCTGTTGAAGATGGACCTGTTTGTGCTTCCTAGCGTCTTTGGCGAAGGGCTGCCGATGGTCGTCTTGGAGGCGATGGCGGCCGGCGTGCCGATCGTGGCCACTCGTGTTCCCGGCGTGCCGGAGGCAGTCCGCGACAACCGGGACGGTCTGCTGGCGAACCCCGGCGATCCCGCCGATCTGGCCCGCGCCCTCACCCGCATCATTCATGGTGAGGCTTCATGGGCCTCCTTGCGGGCCAGCGCCGTGGCTCGCCACGCCCAGCAATTCTCCGACCGGACCATGGCGGCCGGCGTGGCCGAAGTGTATCGGGCGGTGTTGGGTCGATGAGCCAGGTGGCGGGTGCCCACGCTTGTCGTGGGCATGATCCGGCTGTCGCGCGCCGTGTCCGGGGCGCGGTCATCCTGTTCGCAGCTAAGGATCCACGTCGCCACTTGAGCAGGCCAGATTCTTCGCTGCGCTCAGAATGACGACGGGCGCCGCCCTTGATCTTGCCGGCGCCATTTGCTAGGTTGCGGGCATGAAGGTCAACGCCGCGATCACGCCGACCGACTTGCTTGGCAAGATCGAGCGTCTCTGGGGGCTCTCGGCCGCCAAGATCTTGGCGATCGAATCGAGTTTCGATACCGCCAAGGGCGCGCCGGTGTTCACCGTCGAAGGCCGCTACACGACGCGCGGCTGGACCGACTGGACGCAAGGTTTTCAGTTTGGTTCGGCGCTGCTTCAGTTCGACGCCACCGGCGATCAGACCTTTCTGGGGCTCGGCCGCAACCGGACGCTGGCTGCCATGGACCCGCATATCGGGCAGTTCGGCACGCACGACCACGGGTTCAACAACGCCAGCACCTACGGCAATCTCCTGCGGCTCATGCACGAAGGCAAGGTCCCGGCCGATCCGTGGCAACGCCGCTATTATGAGCTGGCGCTGAAGCTCAGCGGCGCGGTGCAAGCTCGGCGATGGTCACAAACCAGCGACGGCGGCGGTTACATCTACTCGTTCAACGGCCCGCACTCCTTGTTTGTCGATACCATCCGTTCCCTCCGCTCGCTGGCCCTTGCCCACCAACTCGGCTATGCGCTCTGGGAAGAGAACGACCGGCAGGTGTCGCTCTTGGACCGGCTGCACGCACACGCAACCACCACGGCAACTTATTTGGTCTATTACGGCGAAGGCCGCGACGGCTACGACGAGCGCGGCAGGGTCGCGCATGAGGCGATCTTCAACGTCAGCGACGGCCGCTTCCGTTGTCCCAATTCGCAGCAGGGCTATTCGCCCTTCTCCACCTGGACGCGCGGGCTGGCCTGGGCCATGTGCGGCTTTGCCGAGCAATTGGAGTTCCTCGCCGCGCTGCCAGCCGCAAACGCCCCGGCGGCCGATGCGGCTCCGCCAAGCCCGATCAATCTCTATCTCAAGGCAGCCCGCGCCGCCTGCGATTTCTACATCGATCAGGCCACGGCCGCCGACGGCATTCCTTATTGGGATACCGGCGCTCCGAACCTGGCGAAGCTGGGCGATTGGAGCAGCCGGCCAGCCGATCCGTACAATCCGCACGAGCCGGTTGATAGTTCCGCCGCCACGATTGCCGCGCAAGGCTTGCTTCGGCTGGGAGACTACTTGAAACGCGAGCAGGAGGGCTGCCGCTACTGGCAGGCGGGACTCACGGTGTTGGATGCGCTCTTCGATGCGCCGTATCTTAGCACCAATTCGAACCACCAGGGGCTGATCTTACACAGCGTCTATCACCGGCCCAACGGCTGGGACTTTGTTCCGCCTGGCCGGCAAGTGCCCTGCGGCGAGTCCTGCATGTGGGGCGACTACCATGCCCGCGAGGCGGCCTTGTACGTGCAACGGATCGCCCGCGGCCAGCCGCCCTTGATGTTCTGGGGGATTGGCACATGATCACCGCTGACCTGGCTCAAATCGAAGGCCGCCGCTATCCCGCCCGGCGGCGGACGCAGAACCTGGTGGGCGGGGCCTCGCCCATCCAGGCCGAGCACTTTTGCATCGGCAACGTCACCCTGGATCCCAACGGCGGCCAGGTCCCCTGGCACAACCAGCAACAAGAAGAAGTCTATTTTGTGGTGGAGGGGACGGGCGAGATGTGCCTCGGCGACGAGCGCCAAGTGCTACAGGCCGGTCAAGCAGCCTACATCCCGCCCGGTGTCTACCACCAACTCACCAACATCGGTGACACCCCATTGCGGATGCTCTACTGCTATGGCCCGGCGGGCGAGGTGGCCCATTGGCGTCAAGAGCTGGCGGGCACGTTGCCCAGGGCCGGCATCGAGGCCCCGCCGTTGCCGCCCGGGGCATGTCCGCAATGCACCGAGAAACCGGTTTAGGGGCAGGGCGAAAATGGCTGTCGGAGCGCGGGCGTCCCGCCCGCTCGGAAACATGTTGGCGGGACGCACCCACTCTTACACTATTCGCGGGCGAAAATTGAACACTCGTCGCGACGACCATCGTAACCCGAAGCGTAAGCGAGGTAGCTTGCGTCCCTCGCTCACGCTTCGGGTTACGATCATTTTCGCCCGCGAACAGTATAATGCGGGCGGGACGCCCGCGCTCCTTTGGAGAGATTCGCGATGACACACGGGAAAGTCCACACGATTGGCATCATTATGAACGGCGCGACTGGCCGGATGGGCGCCAATCAGCACCTCATGCGATCGATCATCGCCATTCGTCAGCAGGGCGGTGTGCAGACCCCCGACGGCGATCGGATCATGCCCGAGCCGATCCTCGTCGGCCGCAATCCCGCCAAGCTGCAATCGCTGGCGGAACAGTCGGGCGGTTCGGTGTGGACCACCGATCTCGACGCTGCCCTGGCCGATCCGCGAGCGACCATCTACTTTGATGCTCAAACGACCGACCGCCGCGGCGAAGCGGTCCGCAAGGCGATTGCCGCCGGCAAACATGTTTATTGCGAAAAGCCGGTGACCGCCACCTTGGCCGAGACGCTGGAACTCTACCGCCTAGCGCGACAGGCGGGCTTGAAGAACGGCGTGGTGCAGGACAAGCTTTGGCTGCCGGGTCTGCTCAAACTCCGTGCCCTTTGCCAGCAGGGCTTTTTCGGCCGCATCCTTTCGGTGCGCGGCGAGTTCGGCTATTGGGTCTTCGAGGGGGATGGACCTGCGCCGCAGCGACCCTCGTGGAATTACCGCAAGGAAGAAGGCGGCGGGATCATTCTCGACATGCTCTGCCACTTCCGCTATGTGCTCGATAACCTCTTCGGCAAGGTGCGGGCAGTCTGCTGCCTCGGTGCCACTCACGTCCAAAAACGTTGGGACGAACAAGCGAGAGCCTATCCGGTTACCGCTGAAGACTCGGCCTACACGATCTTCGAGCTGGAGGGCGGCATCATCGCCCAGATCAACGCAAGCTGGTGCGTTCGCGTGCGTCGCGACGACCTGTTCGTGCTCCAGGTTGACGGCACCAAGGGCACGGCGGTGGCCGGCCTCCGCGACTGCTGGATCCAGCCGGCCGCTGCCACCCCGCGGCCCGTCTGGAACCCTGATATTCCCAGCCCGATCAACTTCTACGACGGCTGGCAGCCAGTTCAAGAATTGGCACGTTACGAAAACGCCTTCAAAGCCGAGTGGGAACTGTTCCTGCGCCACGTTATCACAAACGAGTCGTTCCCCTGGACGCTCTTGGAGGGCGCTAAGGGAGTGCAACTGGCGGAAAAGGCAGCCG
Organism: Planctomycetota bacterium; assembly: GCA_021784975.1. Classification (GTDB taxonomy): domain Bacteria; phylum Planctomycetota; class Planctomycetia; order Pirellulales; family Thermoguttaceae; genus JAJYGU01. The sequence goes on along the minus strand of JAJYGU010000304.1, from coordinate 1,336 downwards.
AATCGTGGACTAGACGGGCCTGGGTTGACGTACCGGAGCTGGAGCAATCGTGTGGACCAGTGTAATCGAGTCGAGCCCGATTCATCGGGCTTCCCGCCGAAGGCGGTCTTCGGCCCAGCGTTTACGCTGGGTTGGCGGCCGCGGCGGGATCCATACGGTCAGCCCGGTTTACCGGGCTCCTTTTGCCGATCACCTGATGAGCCGCGCAAGACCAACCCAGGGTAGCTACTCCACAGCAACCCTGGGGGATCACACTCAACCGCTTTGCGGTTGAACCCTATTGACCCCAATCCCTGATTTCTGACCTCTGATCTCTGACCCCTCACCCCTCCCATGTCCGATCCCAATTTTTGCGAAACCAAATGCCCGATCTGCACGCGGGCCCGAGCGGGCAATCGCCTGGCACGCTTCGTGCAATCCATCGAAATGCTGGTCACCTTCGGCGGCTGCCCTCACGGCCGGGCGCGACAGCGGAAATACGGGGTTCGCCCCAACGAACCCCTGCCGCCCGAAGCCAAGAGCGAGCCCTGAATCGCAGGCTCGTTCCGGCGCAATGAAGGAACACTGATATTCACTGATCTACGCTAATTGTCGGCATCAGCGTCGATTAGCGGAATCAGTGTTCTGCCGAAACAGTAGCCTACACTCTCAGCCACGGATCGTAGTGCGCATGGTAGGCGGTCGGGACCTCCAGCAGTTCGCGCTTGGGGTTGAAGGGGAAGACCGCCTCCTTGAGCGCCAATCCGCGGATTTCGATTTTTCGGGGATCGATCTCGCCCATGCCGACGCTGTGCAAGAGCCGCAGGTGGTTTTCGCCGGGGAAGGGAAACTGAAAATGCCCGGCCCGCGGGTCGTAGCCCATGGCGGCGGTAGCTACCGCGTCGGTGCAGACGGGATTGCGGCCCACCAAGAGCAGTCCCGGCTGGACCGGCCGGGCCTTGGCGGCCCACGGGCCCTCGCCGCCGCAGTTGGTTTCGATGCCGTCGATGACCGCCAAGTCGATCGGCCGGGCACCGAGGCAATCGGCCGTCACCCGCGGGACCCGCGGCTTCCACAGCACCGGCACCTGCCGGCCGATTTCCTTGGGCACGCCGGCCGGCACTGCCCGCTTGCCATTGTGCAGGATCACCCCGCGATAGCTCAAGGAGTTTTCGTTGGGGGCGTCGTGGCCGTAGAGCGAGGTCGGCGCCATGCCGAAGAGGTTCTTAATCGACAACGTCACCCCGGTGGAAAGATGGTCTTTGAGCTTGGCCAGCGAGATCAGCACGTCGGTCTTCTCGTAGGCCTGATTGACGTCGAAGGCCGGGAAGAGGAATCCGCCCCAAGGGACGGTGAG
>JAJYGU010000185.1 GCA_021784975.1 Planctomycetota bacterium | reverse complement strand
CATGATACTGCACCGCAAGATCCGCTGGGACCCCGAGCAGGAGCAGATCCTCGGCGACGCCGAGGCGGCCGCCATGCTGAGCCGTCCGATGCGGGCGCCGTGGAAGCTCTGAGACATCGCAACGAAGCAGGTGGACCGGCCGCCCCTGGAGCGCGGACGTCCCGCCCGCAATTCTTCGAGCGGGCGGGACGCCCGCGCTCAAGTGCCCACCAAGAGCCTTTCCCCGTCGCTGGTCGGGCGCTATAATCACAGGACCATGTCCGCCGCGCCCCCCAACGCGAGCCCCATCGGCCTGCTCTTCAGCGGCGGGCTGGATAGCGGCGTGCTGCTGGGGCATTTGCTGGCCGGTGGACGGCGGGTGCGCCCGTTCTATGTCCGGGGGCACCTGCTGTGGGAAGAGGCCGAGTTGCGGGCGACGGAAGCCCTATTGAAGGCCATGCAATCTCCGTCGCTTCAGCCTTTGGTGGTTTTGGAGATGCCGTTGCTGGACCTTTACGGAAATCACTGGAGCGTCAACGGCCATAACCCGCCGGCCGCCGACAGCCCGGACGATGCCGTCTATTTGCCCGGCCGCAATGCCCTGTTGGCCATCAAGCCCATGCTGTGGTGCGCGATGCACGGGCTCGAAGAGTTGGCTTTGGCCGTGCTGGCCTCGAACCCGTTCACCGACGCCAGCGACGGCTTTTTCGGCGACTTCGAGGCGGCCCTCGACCGGGCCTCGGGCAACCACGTCCGGCTGGTGCGGCCGTTTGGGCGGATGGAAAAGAAGGAGGTCATGCAACTGGGTCGCGATTTGCCGTTGGAACTGACGTTCTCGTGCATCGCGCCGGTGGATGGCCTGCACTGCGGCCGCTGCAACAAATGCGCCGAGCGCCGCCGCGCCTTTCGCTCGGTGAACCTCGACGACCCCACCCCTTACGCGACTGGTCATGTTTAGCGTCTCTTGTGATATCGACTTCTGTTACGGGCATCGGCTGCTGGGCTACACGGGCAAGTGCCGGCACCTGCACGGCCACAACGGCCGCGTCCTTGTCACCATCGAGCAATCTGGACTCGATCCCCAGGGCATGGTGCTGGATTTCTCGAAGATCAAGTACACGCTCCACCAATGGCTCGACGCCAATCTCGACCACCGCATGCTGTTGCGGCGTGACGATCCGGCCGTGCCCGCGCTCGCGCAACTGGGAGAACCCACCTTTCTGATGGACGTCAATCCGACGGCCGAGAACCTTGCCAAGCTGATCTACGATTTTGCGGTGGGCCAAGGGCTGCCGGTAGTCGAGGTCCGCCTGTGGGAGACGCCGCGGTGCTCTGCGACGTATCGGCCGGAGGCAGGGATGGGGAATGAGGGATCGGGAATCAATAGCCGATAGCGCAGCCGTCCAGCCGCGGATCGGAGCCGCCAAAATAGCGGAGCGGATCGTCTTTCCGCCAGATGCCTTGGTAGCCGCCGTTGGTATCGACGCCGGGCTGGACGTGGTGGCCCATCTCGATCAGCTTTTGCCGGACCGAATCGGGGATGCGGGCCTCCAGGGCCACCGTGCCGCCGTCGCGCATCTTCCTCCCGGTGGGCGTCGAGCTTTCGTCGTGGCACACCCGCGGTTGTTCGCCGGCCTGCTGCACCGACATGCCGAAATCGAGCAGGTTCATCACTACCTGCGACTGCCCTTGCGGCTGGAAGTCGCCGCCCATCACGCCGAAAGAGAAGACCGGCTTGCCCTGGCGGGTCATGAAGGCGGGGATGATCGTATGGAATGGCCGCTTGTGAGGCTCCAGCCGGTTCAAATCCTTCGGATTCAGCGAGAATAGTTGTCCGCGATTCTGCAAGCAAAAGCCCAGCCCGTCGGGCACGTACCGCGAACCCCAATTGAAGAAGATGCTCTGGATCAGCGAGACCATGTTGCCCTGGCCGTCGGCGGCGGTGAGGTAGACGGTCTCGGCCCCGCTGCGGAGCCGGCCCGGGGCGACGTGTTGGGCGGCGCGGCGGGGGTCGATCAGCTTGGCCCGCTGGCGGGCGTAGTCCTTCGAGATCAGCTCCGCCACCGGCACCTTGGCGAAATCCATGTCGGCGTAATAGACCGCCCGGTCCTCGTAGGCCAGCTTCTTGGCCTCGATGAACAGGTGCAGGTGCTCGGCGGAGTTTGGCTTGAGCGCGCCGATGTCGAAGGTCTCCAGCATGTTGAGGATCTGCAAGGTGGCAATGCCCTGTCCGTTGGGCGGGATTTCCCAGACGTCGTACCCGCGATAGCTGCTCGAGACCGGCTCAACCCAGTTGGCCCGGTGGTCGCGAAAATCGCGGAGCGAAAATCGCCCGCCCTGGGCCTGCGAGAACTTCACGATTCGCTCGGCGAACTCGCCTTGATAAAAGGCGTCCGGGCCGTCGCGTCCCAGGGCTTCATAGAAGTTGGCCAGGTCCGGGTTTTGGAAGATATCGCCGAACCGAGGTGCTCGGCCGTTGGGCAGGTAAGTCTTGGCCAGAAAGCGATCCCTCCGCGGGTCCTGCACCCAATCGTGAGCCACCACCGGGGAAAGGGGAAACCCTTCGCGGGCGTTGGCGATGGTCGGGGCCAGGATCTTTGCCAGCGGCAACTGGCCGAATCGCTTCAACAACAGCTCCCAGCCGCTCACGCAGCCCGGCACGCTCCACGACAACGGCCCCAGCGAAGGGATCTCCTTGAGCCCCAGGGCGTGGGCGTCGGCCAGGCTCCAGTGGTACGGGGCCCGCCCGCTGGCGTTCAGGGCGGTGAGTTTTTGGTCTTTTTCGCTCCAGAGGATGGCGAACAGGTCGCCGCCCGGCCCGCTATTCATGGGCTCGACCAGGCTGAGCATGGCATCGGCGGCGATGGCCGCATCGACCGCCCCGCCGCCTGCCTTGAGCATGTCGACCCCCGCCAGGCTGGCCAAGGGGTGGCTCGAACAGACGATCCCCCGCCGGCAGGCCACGGTGGAGCGGTTTTGGTTCCGTTGGCTCAGCAGGGCCGGGTCCAACAGGGCGGGCGGGTGCGGCCGGCCTGCCGGGCCGTCGGCAGCCGAGGCCGAGAGTTGCCCACTGGCGGCGGCCAGACAGGCGCTGCCGCTGAGTTCCAAAAAGCGGCGGCGTTGCATGGGGTGTCCTCCTTCGGTGTCACGGGTCGGGACAAGTAGCGTTTCCTTATGATATCCGAGCGGCCGGTAAAAGTCCTCATGCGGTGGAGGCGAGATAGGACCGTCTCAATTTCGCCGCGGCATGCGGACGGCAGTTCGGCCTCCCGCCGGCCGCGAAAATCGCGGCCATCCCACCTTGACCAGACTCTCTATTCCCGGCACAATCGGTCCCTGGTCGAGTAGGGTTTGCGGAGCGTGTTGGAGAGGGGGCCGGCCAGCCTTGGTTTCCCGGGAGGGAACGTCCACGCGAGACCGTCTCGGGCTTTCGGTCCGTTCCTCCCGAAAGGCGAGGGACTCTCAGCAAAAGGGACGACCATGATCGAGCTGAACAACCGCCGCGTGCTGTTTCTCGGCTATGGGGCGGTGGCCCGCTGCGCCTTGCCCATCTTCCTCTGCCATTTCCGCCTGCCATTTGCAAACATCACCGTGATCGATTTCGAAGACCATGCGGAAATTGTGAAACCGTGGACCGACCAGGGCGTGCGGTTCGTCCGGCAACGGCTGGCGCCCCAGAATCTGGGGGCGGTTTTGAGCCAGCACCTCTCGGCCGGCGACCTGCTGATCGACCTGGCCTGGAACATCGATTGTTGCGAGCTGCTCCAATGGTGCCACGACCGCGGAGTGCTCTACCTGAACACCTCGGTGGAGGTCTGGGATCCCTATGCGGACGGCTACCACAGACATCCCACCCAGCGGACCCTTTATTGGCGCCACATGAACATTCGCCGCCTGGTGGCCGGCTGGAGCCAGCCCGGCACGACGGCGGTACTGGAGCACGGCGCCAATCCGGGCCTGATCTCGCACTGGACCAAGCAGGGCCTGATCGACATCGCCGAGCGGCTGTTGGACGACCACAAGCTGTGCGGAGCGGAGGCTGAGGAGTTGCAGCAGCTAGTCCAGGACCAGGCATTCAACCGGCTGGCCATGAAGCTCGGGGTCAAGGTGATCCATTGCAGCGAACGCGATACGCAAATCACCACCCAGCCCAAGGAGGTCGACGAGTTCGTCAACACCTGGAGCATCGAGGGCCTTCACGAAGAAGGCACCACCACCGCGGAAATGGGTTGGGGGACGCATGAAAAAGAGTTGCCGCCGCTTTCCTTCACGCACTCCAACGGGCCGGGCAACCAGATCTGCCTGGCGCGGATGGGCATCAACACCTGGGTGGTCTCCTGGGTCCCGCACTACACCATCCGCGGCATGATCATCCGCCACGGCGAGGCGTTTACCATCTCCGACCGGCTGACGGTCTGGGAGGACGGCCGGGCAATTTACCGGCCGACGGTCCACTACGCCTATTGCCCCTGCGACGGCGCCATGGTCTCGCTGCACGAGTTGAAATGCCGCGACTATGCCCTGCAAAGCCGGCTGCGGATCATGAACGACGAGATCACCGGCGGGGCCGACATCCTCGGGGCCCTGTTGATGGGCCACGCCTACCACTGCTGGTGGACCGGCAGCATCTTGAGCATCGAAGAGTCGCGGCGGCTGGTGCCCAATCAGAACGCCACCACCGTCCAGGTGGCCATCTCGGCGGTGGCGGCCGCCCGCTGGATGGTGGAAAACCCGGATCGCGGCGTGTGCATCCCCGATGATCTGCCGCACGAGTACATCCTGGACCTGGCCCGGCCGTACCTGGGCGAGTCGCTGTCGATTGCCTCCGACTGGACGCCGCTGAAATACTACGTGAACCACTTCCACGGCTTCAACCATCCGAACATCGATTTCGGCGATCCGTGGCAGTTTAAGAACTTCCTGGTTACCGATGGGGATTGATGGATGGTGCAAAAGAGCGTCTTGAAGCAGTTGGCCAGGGAGCACGGCACGCCGCTGTTCGTGGTCGATCACCAGGAGATCCGCCGCAACTACGCCGAGTTCCGCAAGCGGCTGCCGCGGGTGCAGGCCTACTACGCGGTGAAAGCCAATCCCGATCCGGCCATTGTCCGCACCCTCTACGACGCCGGCTGCAGCTTCGACGTAGCCTCGATGCCCGAGTTCCTTATCGTCCACGAGAACATCCGCGACCTGCCGGCCAAGGCCCGCCAGGACTTCATCTGGGACAAGATCATCTACGCCAACCCGATCAAGGCCAACGAGACTCTGGAGGAGCTCGACGCCTTCAAGCCGCTGGTGACCTACGACAACCACGAGGAGATCCGCAAGATTCGCAAGCACGCCCCGCACGCCGGCTTGGCCCTGCGGTTGCAGGTGCCCAACACCGGGGCGATGGTGGAACTGTCGTCGAAGTTCGGGGCCGCCTCGGGCGAGGCGGTGGAATTGATCGAGGCCGCCCACGACGCCGGCCTGGTGGTCGAAGGGCTCAGCTTCCACGTCGGCAGCCAGACCACCAACTTCGAGAACTACGTGCAGGCCATCCACTTGGCGGCCGGCGTCTTCCAGGAGGCCGAAAGCCGCGGCTTTGAGTTAAAGCTGCTGGACATTGGCGGCGGCTTCCCCGCCCCTTACAACAGCCAGGTCGAGCCGTTCAAGAAGCTGGCCCGGCGGATTACCGCCGAGCTCGACCGCCTGTTCCCCAAGAAGATCGAGATCCTCGCCGAGCCGGGCCGCTTCCTGGTGGCCACCGCCGCCACCTGCGTGACCAAGGTAATCGGCAAGGCCCGCCGCGAGGGCAAGCGCTGCTACTACCTCGACGACGGTGTCTATCACACCTTCTCCGGCATCCTCTTCGACCACTGCCAATACCGCCTGCAAGCCTTTCGCAAGGGACCGACTGAAATCTGCTCGGTGTTCGGCCCGACCTGCGACGCCCTGGACACGATTTCGCTGGCCGAGGAATTGCCGGAGCTGCGTTTGGGCGACCACGTTTTCAGCCGGAACATCGGGGCCTACAGCCACGCCTCGTCGACCTACTTCAACGGCTTCCCGCCGGCCAAGGTGGTGCACATCAATTGTTGAAAGGAGATAACGTCGTGAAGACCGCGTTCGCTTGGGCCGTGGTCATTTCCGAGTTGACTTTCGCACCGTTCGCGTTCCCAGGAACGTGCCATGCGGAAGAGTCTCGCGGAGGAAGCAAGTTGATCGCCGCGGACTTCCACGCCTTGCGGCAGTGCTGCGCGACGCTTGGCGAGGAGTTGCCACGGCTTCGTCGCTGGGCGAAAACCAAGGAAGACCAGCAGTTGGTGCGCCAATGCGAAGCGTTGGTTCAACGCGGCGGCTCTCTGCGGCTTGCCGGTGCCGGCGCGCAAATCGCTTCCCTCAAGCGAGAAGCGGCCGCCAAGCTTGCACGGGCGCGGCTTGTCCTGAAGTGCGACCTTCACAACGTCACGGTCGGAGAGCGCAGCCGGCCGGATCACGACATTCTGAGCTCATCCCTGTACGGCCCCGCCGCCGGCCAGCTCGTCGCCGCATACCGAGAATGTGTTTATAAGTCGGATGCGGTGGTGGAGAGTTCGCGGACCGTTTACATGGTGTCGTGCGACGAAGGCCTCACCTGGCAGCCCTATCGACAGCCCGGCGACGGTCAGCGCAAATCGCCCCGTACGGACCAGCGCGGCCCCGGCGGCACCGTGTCCAGCCTCAACCAGGCTGCGGTCTTGCCCCCGGACGGCAAGACGCGCATCGAGGCATTCTCCTATGGCTGGGAGAACCATCCCGAATCCGATCGTGCCCAGCTTGAGGCGAAGGGGTTTTACATTTTCGACCACAAGGAAGGCAACGTGCCCGGTGTGTTGTCCATCGATTACCGGGTGGGTATGAGGCGCTCGCGAGACGGCGGCGCCACCTGGGAAACCAAGGAGATCAAACTGCCCTGCTTCCTGCCCGATTTGCGGCCCCACATGCGGGGAATCGCCCTGCGGGACGGCACCTACTTGTATCCGATGTATGGCCGCTACAACGTGAAGAAGGAAAAACTGGTTTCGTCCCTTGTGCTCCGCACCACCGATGGCGGCGACCACTGGCAAATCCACACCATCGCCAAGGCCACCGCAGTCAATTTTGACGAGACTTCGCTGGTCGAGGCAGCCAATGGAGACGTGGTGGCCGTGATCCGGACCGACCCCAACCAGACCATGCTCTGGCAGGCCATTTCGAAAGACGGCGGCAAGACCTGGTCGGAAGCCAGGGAGTCCGGCATGCGGGGCTCGGTCCCATTTTGCGTCCGTACTAGCGACGGTTGTCTCGTATGCATCTACGGCCGCCGGGAAAAACGGATCTTCCCGAACGGAACCGGCATGTACGCCGGAGTCAGCAAGGATCACGGCCACACCTGGCAAAACCTCTGCCTCGAGGATTGTGGGAGCCAATTCGTCGACAGTTACGCGCAAGCCGTCGCCCTTCCCAACGGCAAAGTTTTTACCGTCTATACCGCTTTTCGAAACGGGCGATCATCGAGCTGCGGCACTCTATTTACGCCAAGTCGGGCGGTGGACTGAACAACGCGGCCCGGCGTGCGGCGACATTATGATTTCGCCTCGCTTCCTCCACGGTCTTGTTGGCGCCGTCGTCACGGCATGGGGTGGGGCCTTTGGGCTACCAGCCTGCCCGGGGTCGCCGCCGAGCATGGCGAGGTTGTAAGCCGGCTCCGGGCGTTGCACCAACAATGGCTGAAACAGTGCGGCCGGTAACGGCGAGTGAAAGAACAAATTGCCGAATTTGGATGGCACGCCCTGAAAGGGCGTGGTGGGCCCGGGCCACGATTTTCCCGCCGCCACGCCCTTGCAGGGCGTGCTACCCCGGCTGGGAACCTTGTCTTTTCGCGGATAATGCGGGAAAATAAGACTCTTTCCCCGCAATGATCAACCACACGGAAGCTTTGCCATGCCTACCTGCGTTCTCGCCTATTCGGGCGGATTAGATACCTCGGTCATCCTCGGTTGGCTGCTCGAGGAAGGCTACGAGGTCCACGCGGTGTACGTCGATCTCGGCCAGCCCTGCGAGGATCGCCAGGCCATTCTGGAAAAGGCCCGGCGGATCGGGGCCAAGTCGGCCCGGATCGTCGATGCCCAGGAAGAACTGTGCCGCGACTTCGCTTTTCCAGTCATGCAGTGGCAGGCGAAATACGAGGGCATGTACCTGCTGGGCACGTCGATCGCCCGGCCGTTGATCTCCAAGGTCTGCCTGCAAGTTGCCCGCGAAGTCGGGGCCGCGGCCTACGCCCACGGGGCCACCGGCAAGGGCAACGACCAGTGCCGCTTCCAGTTGGCCGCCGAAGCCCTGGCGCCGGACATCGCCGTCATTGCCCCGTGGCGGATCGAACGCTTCCGGGCAAGGTTTCCGGGGCGGAGCGAGATGATCGCTTATTGCCGGCAGAAGGACATCCCGGTCAAGGCCTCGGCCGCCAAGCCCTACAGCTCGGACGAGAACTGCCTGCACATCAGCTACGAAGCCGGCAAGCTGGAAGACTTGGGCGTCAACGGAGTCGGGCTGGTCGAGTTCGGCATGACGGTCGCCCCTCAGCAGGCGCCCGATCAGATCGAGCAGGTCTCGATCGGCTTTGAGTCGGGCGTGCCGGTGCGGGTCAACGGCCAATCGCGGACCGCCTTCCAGGTTATTTCCGAGCTCAACCAGATCGGCGGCCGCAACGGCATCGGCCGGATCGACATGGTGGAAAACCGTTTTGTGGGCATGAAGAGCCGCGGCGTGTACGAGGCCCCCGGGATGACGGTTCTTTATGCCGCCCATCGGCTGATCGAGCAGTTGACCATGGATCGCGATCTGATGCACCTCCGCGATCGGCTAGCCCCGGAGGTGGCCGAGATGGTCTACTATGGCTTCTGGTACCACGCCAAACTCGACGCCCTGATGGCCTTGATCCGCGAGGCCCAGCGGCCGGTTAGCGGCGAAGTGCGACTGAACCTCTACAAGGGCAACCTGATGGTCGACAACCGCAGCAGTCCCAACAGCCTGTACGACGAGGGGATCGCTACCATGGAAGGCGGCGGCTCCTACAATCAGACCGACGCCGAAGGGTTTTTGCGAATTCAGGGCCTGCCCATCCGCGTCCAAGCCCGCCTGCGGCCAAGGAAGCGCTAGCCAGCAGCCTTCGCGATGGGGCTCGCTGCGTTCGACCCATACCACTGCTCAACAGATCCGAAATCCGAATGTCGATATCCCAAACAGATCAGAATCAGCAAAATCCAAAGGCCAAAACCCGCGTTAGGAAGGTTTGAACATTTGGGATTTGGACTTGGGATTTGTTTGGGATTTCGTATTTGGAGGTTTGGATTTGGCTTTGTGGGGGGGCTCGCTGCGCTCGACCCACCCACCGCTTTGAAGCTAGCACTGGTTGCATTTTTCAATTGAGTCGACGTATATGATTCTGTTGTCTTCCAAAGAGTTACGTTCTTCT
>JAJYGU010000141.1 GCA_021784975.1 Planctomycetota bacterium | reverse complement strand
TTGAAGGCATCGAGCATATCCCGGCCAGCGGCGGCGCCCTACTGGCGGCCAACCATGTCAGTTGGGCCGATGCGGTGCTCTTGGGTTTGGCCTGCCCGCGACATCCCCGCATGGTAGCCTACGCCCCGTACTTCGATAACCTCTGGCTGGGCTGGTTCGGCAAGCTAAGCCGCATCATCCCCATCGGGACGACGCGGAAGTCGATGGCCCAATCGATCCGCCTGGCTCGCGAGGCTTTACAAGAGGGGGATCTGGTGTGTATCTTTCCAGAGGGGGAGATCACCCGAACCGGGGAAATGCAAGAGTTCCGGCCTGGCTTTCTCTCGATCTTGAAAGAGACCGAAGTGCCACTGGTGCCAACCTATTTGGGGGGGCTATGGGGCAGTGTCCTGAGTTATGAGGGGGGACGGTTCCTGTGGAAATGGCCGAAGCACTGGCGGTACCCGGTCGTGATTCGTTTTGGCCAGCCCATCTCCGTGCCGAGCGACGCCGACCAGGTGCGTCGTGCGGTGTTGGCATTGCAACCACCGGCCGAGAAGACATTCGGCGGGCAGAATAATTATGAGCAGCGTTGAGCGATCTCACGAGTCCGAATTGATCCCACCGCGCGAGTTTCTCCGCGTGTGTCGTCGCCAGATGCGGCGCAGTAAGGTGGCCGACTCCATGGGAGTGGAGCTGACCGGCAGCGGGTTGCTGCTGCGGACCTTGATCCTCCGCCGCCTGCTGCGACGATACGTGCTGGCGGCCGACGAGCAATTTGTGGGCGTGGTCCTGCCGCCTTCGGTGCCGGCGGCGGTGGTCAACGCCGCCTTGTCGATCGATCGCCGGGTCGCGGTGAACCTCAACTACACCGTCTCCGCCGAGATCATGAACGACTGCATCGCCCAGTGTGGCATCCGCCACGTTTTGACCAGCCGCCGGGTGTTGGAGCGGTTCGCCTTCAAGTTCGACGCCGAGCCGGTGCTGTTAGAAGACTTCAAGGACCGCGCCGGCCTGATTGACAAACTGACGGCCGCCACCGACACCTGGCTCACTCCCATTCCGTGGCTGGAGCGGCGTCTCGGTCTGGACCGCCTCGGCCCCGACGATCTGCTGACCATCATTTTCACCTCGGGATCGACCGGCCGTCCCAAAGGAGTGATGCTCAGCCAGCGCAACATCGGCTCGAATGTCAAGGCGGTGGATCAAATCGTCCAACTCAGCCAAGACGACGTGCTGTTGGGCGTGCTGCCGTTCTTCCATTCCTTCGGGTACACCGTGACCATGTGGACCGCCCTGGCCCTGCCGCCCAAAGGGATTTACCACTACAGCCCGCTCGAGGCCCGCGAAGTGGGAAAGCTCTGCCGCAAGCACGGGGCCACCATTATGATCATCACGCCGACCTTCATTCGCTCCTACCTGCGGCGGTGCGAACCGGAGGATTTCGCCAAGCTGGATGTGGTTTTTACCGGGGCCGAGAAGCTGCCGGCGGAGATCGCCGACGCCTTCGAAAAGCGTTTCGGGGTGCGGCCGTCGGAGGGCTACGGCACCACCGAGCTTTCGCCGATCGTGGCCGCCAACGTCCCGCTCAGCCGGGCCACCACGAGCGTGCGGGCCGGCGTGAAGCAGGGGACCGTCGGACGGCCGCTTCCCGGCGTGATTGCCAAGGTGGTCGACCTCGACACCGGCGAGGATCTTCCCCCCGGCAAAGCCGGTATGCTCTGGATCAAGGGCCCCAACGTGATGAAGGGCTATTTTGGGAGGCCTGACCTGACGGCCGAGGTCATCCGCGACGGCTGGAACATCACCGGCGACGTGGCCGTCATCGACGACGAAGGCTTCATCCAGATTACCGGCCGGCTCAGCCGCTTCTCCAAGATTGCCGGCGAGATGGTGCCCCACATTCGCATCGAGGAAGCCATCAGCGAATTGCTGCAGCTTGACCCCGAGCTGATCTCGGTGGCCGTGGCCGGCGTTCCCGACACCCAAAAGGGCGAACGGTTGGTGGTGCTCTACACCCACCTCGGCCAGAGTCCGGAAGAGATCTGCCGGAAACTGGCCGCCCAAGGGTTGCCCCCCCTCTGGATTCCGGCGGCCGATAGCTTCCGCCAAGTGGATGCCATCCCCGTGCTCGGTACCGGCAAGCTCGACCTGAAGCGGCTGCAAGAACTGGCGTTGGAGGTGACCGGGGCGGCGCCAACCCCTTAGCGATCGTCCAGCAACAACTTCCACTTTCGCCAAGGGGACAGTCCCATTTTCGTCGGACGAAAATTGGGACAGTCCCCAACTTGTTTTGGGACGGCCGCTTAGACGCCGCGTCGGGATAAGTTGACGATAATTATCGGTATCGGTCTGCCCGTTGCTCAGCGTTGAATCCCATCTACCGGCCGCTCGGCCACCTCCTCGCGGAGCGGCACATCGCCGGCGGTAGCCCGCTGGCCCAGGTAGGCCGCCAAGCTGGCAAACTGACGGCGGACCTGGGGCGAGACGTGTTCCAGTCGGCCGGCCATGCGTTGCACGCCTCGGCTGTTGACCCCAATGGTCCGCGAAAGACTGGCAACAAAACCCATCGTTTGGACGAAGTTGTTGTCGGCCGTTCTGCCCAAGATCGGCTGGATGGTCTTGGTCGCCAATTCCACTGCGATAGGCTCGATGCTGACAAACGAATCGAGACAGCAGGTCACATGGGCCCGGCCCTCGCTATCCCGCGAGTAACCGGTCTTCAGCACCAACACTCCGCGACCGCGAATGGCCCGCCCAAACAATGGACCATGATACACGCCATCGGCGTAAACCAAGTGGGTATCGCGGCTGCTGTATAAGACTTCCGCATCGGCCACCGTGCCGTCGGCTTCGGTGATGCGGAAGCGTCGGGCTCCGATTTGCTCCATTTGCAGTTCGCTGACCCTCATCAGCTCCCAGATGTTGACCACCACGTCGGGATGCCGGACCAGGAAGAGGCATAGCTCGGGCTCACACTCGATGCGCCGCACCGGCATGCGTCGGAACAGGCTTACGTTGGCCAGCACCGACTCCACTTTGTCCCTGTCGGCGGCGCCCAGCCTTTCCAGCGGTATGCCGCGGACGGCGTCACGTTGAGCGGCGGCGCTGGTAGTGCCCTGGAACGCTATCAACCGCACATCGTCGTAGGCGGCCCAGACTAAGGCGGTGGGGTCGCTCGGGCCCCAAGCCATCACGAACAGAGCGAAGACGGTGGTACGAACTGCCATCGCCGCCAGCGGGGCGGTGCCGACGGACACCGGGCCGAGTTTTCGCATTTCGTACCCTTCGCTGAATCGGTGCCGCGTGAAGTAGTCGTTTCAGTGCTCCTGATTATTCGGCCTTGGAGGGCTTTAACGACCAGTGAAAAATTACCTGTGAAGACAGGGGGATTCGATAAACTGGCAGCGATGCACAAAGAGGCATGGAGAATGAAAACGGGGAAGGGGTTCACTCCCGTCGGAAAAAAATACGCTTGACTGCAATGGCACAGACAATGCCCCGTCTGGGTGATATCACAGCGAACCGCGATTTTTCCAGGCTCAGTTGTCATAAATTGGGGCCGCCCTATAATGCATCGTAGGTTCCATGCTGGTCGCCGGAGGGATATACTACTAGCTTTCGATCCAGGCTCGGGCCTACTCTGTGTGGGAGTTGGATCGGTACCGAGACAGCGATCAGGTTATTCGAGGTGAACCCGCGATGACACAACCTTGGATTGAAGGGCGGTTTGAAGAGAATGTGGTAACCGCCACGTTGGAGCAGGCAATCAATTGGGCCCGCCAGGGTAGCTTGTGGCCCATGACGTTCGGCATCGCCTGCTGTGCCATCGAAATGATGTCGACCGGGGCGGGCCGCTTCGACTTGGACCGCTTTGGGGCGGGGGCCTTTCGGGCCAGTCCGCGACAGGCCGATTTGATGATTGTCGCCGGCACGGTGACCTACAAGATGGCCAGTCGCATCCAGCGCCTGTATCAGCAGATGCCGGAGCCGAAATACGTGATCGCCATGGGGGCCTGTACGGTCGCCGGCGGCCCCTATTTCGAGTATGGCTACCATGTGGTCCGCGGGGTTGACCTGATCGTGCCCGTGGATGTATACGTGCCGGGCTGCCCGCCGCGTCCCGATTCGCTGTTGGAAGGGCTGATGCGATTGCAGGAAAAGATTGCCTGCCAGCGGATTGCCCGGCAGCCGGGCGACGGCGGAAGCTGGCTGAGCTATTTAGGGCGTCGGGGGAAGAAGGTCCAAGACGAGGTGCCTTTTCCGCTGCCCCGTGGTTTCGTTCGCGTCGAGGAAATTCAACCGATTGCCCCGGGCGACGGGGCGGAAAAGCCTGCCCAGTCAGCGAAAACAGCATGAGCGAAGCATTGACGATTGCCGACCTGTACGTAAGCGTCGGCGAGAAGCCGATCCTTCGCGGCGTCAGCCTGAAAATTCATCGCGGGGAAGTCCACGCCCTGATGGGGCCGAACGGCTCGGGCAAGACGACCCTCGGCTTCGCGTTGATGGGGCATCCTGGCTATCGAGTGACCGGCGGGCGGATCGAGTTGGACGGCCGCGACCTGTTGGCGATGGCGCCCCACGAGCGGGCCCGCGGCGGCCTCTTCCTGGCCTTTCAGCGGCCGGTGGCGATTCCCGGCGTGAAAATGGCCGACTTTCTCCGCCACGCGGCCACCAACATGCGTCATCCCGATCGCAAGGAAGGCGAGGAATTGATTCCGATGCGGCAGTTCCGCAAGGAATTGAACGAGAAAATGCAGCAACTCAAGATGGACCCGGAGTTTGCCCGCCGCTACGTCAACGACGGCTTTTCCGGCGGGGAGATGAAGCGGGCCGAGATCCTGCAGATGGCCATGCTGCGGCCGAAGTACGCCGTGCTGGACGAGACCGACAGCGGGCTGGATGTCGACGCCGTCCGCCTGGCCAGCCAGAGCATCGCCCAGATCGGCGGCCGCGAAATGGGCATCCTCATCATCACCCATCACGAACAACTATTGGAGCACAACCGGCCCGATGTCACTCACGTGATGCTGGGGGGGCGGCTCGTGGAGACGGGCGGACCCGAGTTGGCCTGGCAACTGCACAAGCAGGGTTACGACCGCATCCGCGCTGCCCATCCCGAAGCGGCCGCCGACGAAGACGCCTTGGAGGCAATGCTGGCCACCTCTCCGGCGGCGAATCATGAGGGGAGGAACTGATCATGGCTGCCGATATTCGCCTCGATCCGATTGGCGAGATCAACAAATACGATTTTCGCAACGAAGAACGCTACGTGTTCAAGGCCCGCCGGGGCTTGGACCGGGGCATCGTGGCCGAGATCTCGGAAATGAAGCGCGAGCCGGCCTGGATGCGCGACTTTCGCTTGCAGAGTTTGGAGACCTTCGAGTCGAAGCCCATGCCGCGCTGGGGTGGCGACATTCAGGTGGCCTTCGACAACATCTACTATTACCTTAAGCCGACCGACCACTCGGCCAAGTCGTGGGATGAGGTGCCGCCCGAGATCAAGAATACCTTCGACAAGCTGGGCATCCCCGAGGCGGAGAAGAAGTTCCTGGCGGGGGTGAAGGCTCAGTATGAGAGTGAAGTCGTTTATGGCTCCTTGCGCGAGGAGATGTCGCGGCGGGGAGTGATCTTCACCGACACCGACACCGCCGTCCGCGAGCACCCCGACCTGGTCAAGCAGTATTTCGGCACGATCATTCCGCCCGGCGACAACAAGTTCGCCGCCCTGAACTCGGCGGTCTGGTCGGGTGGGTCGTTCATCTACGTGCCGCCCGGCGTGCACGTCGAGTTCCCCTTGCAGGCATACTTCCGCATCAACGCCGCCAACATGGGCCAGTTCGAGCGGACGTTGATCATCGTCGATGAAGGCGCCCAGGTGCACTACGTCGAAGGCTGCACCGCCCCGATGTACAGCACCGACAGCCTGCACGCCGCCGTGGTGGAAGTAATCGCCAAGAAGAACTCCCGCGTCCGCTACACCACCATCCAGAACTGGGCCAACAACATCTACAACCTGGTCACCAAGCGGGCGGTGGCCTACGCCGATTCCCTGGTCGAGTGGGTCGACGGCAACCTCGGCAGCCGGCTAACCATGAAGTATCCGTCGATCTACATGATGGAGCCCGGCGCGCGGGGGGAGGTCCTTTCGGTGGCCTTTGCTTCGGCCGGCCAACATCAAGACGCCGGGGCCAAGCTGGTCCACTGCGCCCCCTATACCTCCGGTCGGATCGTCTCCAAGTCGATCTCTAAAAACGGCGGACGGTCGAGCTATCGCGGCCTGGTGCGGGCCTGCAAAGGCGCGCACCACTCGAAGTCGAACGTGGTCTGCGATGCCTTGATCCTCGATCCCCTCAGCCGCAGCGACACCTACCCCTACCTCGAGATTGAGGAGCAGAACGTGATGGTCGGACACGAGGCCAGCGTATCGCGGATCGGCGAGGAGCAGTTGTTCTACCTCACCAGCCGCGGGCTGACCGAGGCCGAGGCGGCCACCATGATCGTCAGCGGCTTCATCGAGCCGCTGGTCAAGGAGCTCCCCATGGAGTACGCGGTCGAGATGAACCGGCTCATCGAACTGCAGATGGAAGGGACCGTTGGATAGGGTCGGAAAATGCAAAATGAAAATTGCAAAATGTAAAATGCAAGAGTTTGGCGCGAAGTGGGGCCTGGGAGCAAGGAGTTGGAAGCAGAGTATTCTGCCTTTTGCTTTTTTCGTTTTGCATTGCACGCCCCACCCCTCACGGCTCGCGCCCCACGCTGCAATCCCTGACCTCTGACCTCTGATCTCTGTTGTGCCCCAGCTTTCCACCCGCTTCGACACCGAGACTTTTGAGGCCTTTCTGGCCGAGCGCCGCGAACCGGCATGGCTGACGGCGTTGCGCCGCCGGGCATGGGAAACGTTCCAGGAATTGCCCCTGCCCGACCGGAGCCTGGAAGAGTGGATGCGGACCGACATTCGCGGCTTCCACCTCGACCAGTTCGCCTTGCCAGGTCCATCGGCGGATGGACGGGCGTTGCCGCGGGCGGTGCTGGGCGAGGGAGTGGCTCTGGGCGGCACGGCTACGACTTGCGACAGCCGGTTCTTCTCAGGTCAGCTCGACGACCAGCTTGCCCGGCAAGGCGTTGTGTTCGGCAGCCTGGATGCGTGGATGGCCAGCCAGGACGACGACCTGGTCGAGCGGTTTCGTCCGTATTTGTTCGCGGCGGTCGACGGCAGCGCCGACAAGTTTGCCGCCCTGCACGCGGCCTGCTGGTCGGGCGGCGTCGTGCTCTACGTGCCCAGGGGGCTGGTGGTCGAGCAGCCGCTGCACATGCTGTCGGCGCTTTCGCCGGGCGGGGTCGATTTCGGCCACGTGTTAATCATCTTGGATGAAGGCGCCGAAGCCACTGTGTTGGCGGAGACCGCCAGCCGCGAGGCGGCGGCCATCGGTCTGCATTGCGGCGCTATCGAGATCTACCTGCGGCCGAGGGCCCGATTGCGGTACGTCAACTTGCAGGACTGGGGGACGGGCGTCTGGCACTTCGCCCATCAACATGCCCTGGTGGATCGCCACGCTACCTTGCAGTGGACCATCGGGGCCCTGGGCGGAAGGCTGGCCAAAGTCAATCAGCACGTGAGCTTGATCGGCCCACACTCGGAAACGCAGGTCAACGGGGTGATGTTCACCGAGGGCAAGCAGCACCTTTCCTACCACACCTTGCAGCATCATCAAGCCCCTGCCTGCAAGAGCGACCTGCTCTACAAGGGCGCCCTGCAAGACACGTCACGGTTGGTGTGGCGGGGGATGATCAAGGTCGACCGCGACGCCCAGAAGACCGACGGTTACCAGCGCGACGACAACCTGCTCTTGTCCGAGGACGCCCGAGCCGACTCCATCCCCGGCTTGGAAATCCAGGCCGACGACGTGAAGTGCTCGCACGGCGCAACCGCCGGCTGCGTCGACGACGAACTGATCTTCTACGCCGGCTGCCGCGGCCTAAACCGTCAGGAGGCGATCCGCTTGATCGTCACCGGCTTCTTCCAGCAGGTGTTCGACCGGGTGACCATCCCAAGCGTCCGTGACGCCTTGGCGGCGGCGGTGGGCCGGCGGATCCGCGAGTATCGGTGACTTGGCAGTTAGCCGTGGTGGTCCTTGGCGCCCGAGTGCGGCTTCTTGTCGCCCCCGTCCTGGGCCAACCCTTCGTTGATAAACTGTTCGACCGTCTCCACGCTCTGCGCCCCGACCAGCCGTCGCCGCAGCCATCCGTGAGACGTCTTGCGAAACATGACCAGTTGCGGAACCGGTCCGCCGTCGGTCAGCTTCTCGGCCAACTCCCGCTCCCGGTCGGCGTTGACCATGGCGAAGGCGACCTTTCGCAACAGGCCCCCCGCGCGGACCCGCGGCAAGATCTTCTTCTTCATCATCTGGCATGGCACACACCAATCCGTGCTGACCATCACCACCATCGGCTTGCCGGTGGCAGTCGTCACCCGGTGGGCTTCCTTGTAGCTCTCGGGCTTGGCAACTGCCTGCCTCGGGGCTCCGCTCGGGGGCAGGGCCTGGTTGGCGGTCGCATCGGCGCCGGTGGCCAAAATCGCGGCTTGTAGAATGCCTGCGCACAGCATGGGGGTCATCGCTAGCCTCCATTTCTCGTTTTAGGGGTTAACTTACAGATTGAGCGACCACAAACTCGCTCGCTACGGGGTGTCGTTCCGAGGAAAGATCGCCCCAGTGTAATTGGGTCAACTAAAAGTGCAAGTAGGGGTCCGGGTGATTTTTCCGGATAAGTAGACTGGGGTTTTTTCTTACCGTCACCGAGAAATAGCGGACCGGCCAAGACGAGGGAAATCCCCCGTTTCCCGCGACATTCGAGTCGGCAACGTAAGTCGCGCCGAAACCCAGACTTCCGCGCCGCGCCCATTGAGATAGGCGGAGGCAAGCCGATATAATGAGCGAGACGATGCTACGACCGAGGGGGGCGACTGGAATTTTTTTCTATGAGACTTCGCGTCGGTTTGGTGGGCTTGGGAGACGTTTGGCACGCGCGTCATGCGCCGGCCCTGCGGGCGATGGCCGACCGCTTCGAGATCCGGGCGGTTTGCGATCAAGTTGGGCGGCGGGCCGAGCAGGCGGCCGAGGAGTTTCATGCCGACCCGGTCGACGGCTACCGCGCCCTGGCCTGCCGAGAGGACATCGACGCGGTCATGGTCCTCTCGCCGCAGTGGTACGGAGCCTTGCCGATCCTGGCGGCCTGTGAGGCGGGCAAGGCCGTTTACTGTGCCGCCGGCCTCGATCTGTCCACCGAAGAGACGCAGTTGATCAAGCGTCGTGCCGAGGAGACGGGCGTCGCGTTTGTCGCCGAGTTTCCCCGCCGTCAAGCGCCGGCCACCATTCGGCTCAAAGAACTGATCGCCACCCGGCTGGGGCTACCCCACCTGTTGTTTTGTCACCAGCGATCGGTGGTCGAGCCTCCCACCAGCCCGGCAACCAAGCCGCACCC
>JAJYGU010000043.1 GCA_021784975.1 Planctomycetota bacterium | reverse complement strand
GAAGATACTCGCCGCGGATCCGAAATATGGGTCCATTTTGGCCAGCAAGTTTGTGAATTGTCTGATGTGGGACGGCAAGAAAAGCGTCGCCGAGGCGGTCTTCTACGGTGCCTTGGACGTGATTGGTGAAAAGATCAAGGACGCTCAGCCGGTTGAGGTCTTCACCCAGGCGGTGGAGAACGTCAAGCCGAACATCGAGGTCCGCTCGAAGCGGGTCGGCGGGGCGTCCTATCAGGTGCCGATGCAGGTGAGCCGCACACGGCAGCAGTCGCTGGCGATTCGCTGGATCCTGGCGGCCGTCCGCGAGAAGAAGGGCCGTCCGACCAGCGAGAAGCTGGCTGCCGAGTTGATGGCCGCCTACAATCGTGAAGGGGCGGCCATGACCAAGCGGGAGAACGTGCATCGCATGGCCGACGCCAACAAGGCCTTCGCCCACTTCGCCTGGTGACTTCGCCGTCAGTCAAGCAAGCCGATTGCCGGCTACTTCGGCGGATGGGTGGCAGACGGATCTGCCACCTTCGTAGAGGTTGCGGCGGCGGCCGATGATGCGGCGGCCGACGCGGCGGTTGCTGTGCCGTCTCGCATTCGCAAGACGAAGATCACCCGTTGCATCGGCGTCTCGGACCGTTGGTTGGTCAGCGCGCGATGGTATGGAGTGCCGCTCTGAACGCGGAACGAGGGGAAGGCTTTCCGCTGCCCGGCCAGGCCTTTCAAGATGGCCTGGACCTGCCCGGCGGCTGCTTCCACATAAACCACCTCCAACGGAGACGAAGACTGCCCGGCTTCGGCCGGGCCGTAGTGCTGCCAGACCACGCCGTTACGGGCCAGGAGTTTCTCGAAGGTCCGCCTCTTGGCGGCCTGGGGGCTGACATCGCAGTGGACCACCATCACCATTTCCGCGGGTTGCCGCCGTACGAGCGAGGCTCCACTTGGCTCATCGTGGCCGCCACGCTTCGCTCCGGCCGCCGGTTCAGCAGGGGCGAACCTGTCAGCCGAATGCTTGGGTGGCGGCAACTTGCCCTCCTGACACTCCACCCGCAGGGACTGAGCCAGGGACCGCGCGCTCTCGGACGGTTCTCCAACAGGAGTAGGCTTGGCGGCCTTTGTGTTGGAAGGATAAGCCGTGATCCGCGAGGGCTCCGACGGCTCCCCAGAGGTGGCGGGCGCCGAAGCGGCTTCTTGGGGTGCGCGGGCAGCCTGCTTGCCTTGACGCTCCTCGTTAACCCGGATAATCACCGCAATGATCGCCGTGATGGTCAGCCAGATGAGAATTCGCGGGCGGGTGAATCGGCCGAGCAACGAAGGGCCTAGCGGCACCGGGGCATCTTCCACGTGGGCCGAATCGCGCTGTTCGCCGGTGAGCATGCGTCGTTCCGCCAACCGCAAGACACGCGGACCGAGATCCGCGCCTATTTTCTCTTGGGGAAGCGAATGTAGCGTGTTACTCAGGGCGCGGAGCTGTTCGAGCGTTTCTCGTGCGGCCGGGCTCGCGGCCAGCAACTGCTCGACTTGCCGCCGTTCGGCGGACGTCGCCTCGCCGTCGAGATACGCGCTCAGCAGTTCGTTGTCCGGCAAGTCGTTCATGACACCAGCATTTCTTTCAGCACGTCGCGCAACTGCAGCCGCGCTCGGTGCAGCCGGCTGCGCACCGTGCCCACCGGCAAGGCAAGAATTTCGGCAATGGTCTGGTAGTCGCAGCCCTCGATGTCCCGCAACACCAGTACCGCGCGGTGATCGTCGGCCAACTGAGCAATGGCCTGGCGGACCTGGCGGCAGCGCTCCTTGCAATCGAGTACGGCGGCCGGATCTGCCTCGCGATTCGACGGCTGCAGGCGGCCAGTCGCCCCGGCACCTTCCACCGAGGCCATCGGCCGCAGGCGCCGTCGATGGCTGATCGCGGCATTCAGCGCAATCCGGTAAAGCCAGGTGTAAAACGCGCTGCGCCTCTGGAACGATTCCAGCTTGAGGAACGCCTGCACTAGCGCCTCTTGGACCATGTCGCGGGCATCTTCCGGGTTGCCAACCACGTGCAACACGGCGTTGAACAATCGATCTTGGTATTTTAGCACCAATTTTCCAAAGGCCTCCGGCTGGCCGCCGAGGGTTTCCTCGACCAGTTGGGCATCGCTCGGAAGGGTGGTGTCAGTCACGACAGTCTCACTACTTGCGACGGGCCGGGACGGCCAAAAGTTCCGCCCACTCTCAGCCTTACTCCCACCACACACCTCTTCTTGTTCCTTTTCTATGATCCGGCAGGCGGGCGGCGGTTGTCAAACCCACGAAGTGGAGGGAATCATGAAACATTGCGTCCCAGCCGCCTGGGGTGGCGAATTCGAGAAGATGATCGCGTCCTCGCAGCTAGCCAACGCAAGCTATCGTGCCGCTAGCCGGCCCGCTCATTTGAGGGTACAATAGAACGCGATGTGCGGACAGTGGAGGGTGAAGAAGTCTATTCGTCCATTTTCGCGATCTGCAAGTGAATATGAACGAAGCGGCAAGCGTGGAGACGCGGCAGCACCATCCCCACCCGAGCGTAGTCGTGATGCGTTGGCAGTAGCTGGCGCAAAAAAAATGAGGGTCTTGCTCGCCGGTACAAGAACCCTCACTTATGGCTGCCCAGACTCCCCAACCCTCACGATTGGAGAGCCTGGAGACCCGCAGCCATAACACCTATCGGGTCGAGTTCCTGCCGGACTTGATCGATCCTCGCTTGACGGGACGAAATCATCTATGGCACGGACAGCAAAGCTTGCCCTGGAAGACGGAACGGTTTATACGGGAACCTCATTCGGCGCGGAGGGTGAGGTCGCTGGTGAGGTGTGCTTCAACACCTCGATGACCGGCTATCAAGAGATCCTCACCGATCCGAGTTACCGCGGCCAGATCGTGGCCATGACCTACCCGCAGATCGGCAACTACGGGGTCAATTTGGAGGACGTCGAGAGCCACAAGCCGCACTTGGCTGGCTTTCTGGTCCGCGAGAACAGCCGGCGGCTGAGCAACTTTCGTGCCGACGGCGCCCTGGACGATTATTTGAAGCATTGGAACATTGTGGGCCTGGAAGGGATCGACACCCGAGCACTGGTCCGCCGGCTGCGAATCCACGGGGCCATGAAGGGAATCCTTTCCACGACCGACCTCGACAACGCACGGCTGGTGGCCAAGGCGAAGGCCAGTCTCGGCCTAGTGGGACGCGATTTAGTCCGCGAGGTGATCCCCGAAGGGCCAGTCCAATGGACTACCCCGTTGAGCCACTGGACTAACCTGTTGCCGATCGATTATCCCGAGCCAGGCCCCGACGCCCCGCACGTGGTCGCCCTCGACTACGGCATGAAGTGGAACATCGCCCGACACCTTTTTAGCATGGGCTGCCGGGTGACCGTACTGCCTGGCACGGCTACCGCCGACGAAGTGCTCGCCCAGAAGCCGGACGGCGTGTTTCTGTCGAACGGTCCGGGCGATCCCGAGCCGCTCGACTACGCCTACGCTACCATTCGCGATCTTTTGGGTCAAAAACCGATTTTCGGGATCTGCCTGGGGCACCAATTGCTGGCGTTGGCTTGCGGGGCGAAGACCTACAAGCTGAAGTTCGGCCACCGCGGGGCCAATCAGCCGGTGTTGAACAAGGACACCCGCCGGGTCGAGATCACCACCCAGAACCACGGTTTCGCGGTCGACGACCAGTCACTGCCCGACGAATTGGAGGTGACGCACTGGAACCTCAACGACCACACGATTGAGGGCATGCGTCACCGCCGGCAGCCGGCCTTCAGCGTGCAGTACCACCCGGAGGCCTCGGCCGGCCCGCACGACAGCAGCTATCTGTTCGGGCAGTTTCGGGCGATGCTCGGCTAGGTTACTCCACCTTCCACGCCTCCAGCCCTTTCGCAGTGGCAACTACCAGCGCGGGATGGCCGTTGATTTCCACGGTGGCCAGACCACAGAGGGCCTCGCCGTAGTTGAACTTATCCAGCGGCTTTCCGTCGGCGGAAAGGACGTGGATCGAGCCGTCGGGAGCGGGAAGGATCCATTGGCCGGGGCGGCTTTGGGCGAGCTGGCCGATAATGAGCGGTTCGATCGGCTGCGGCTGGATGCCTATCGGCAGGGCGTAGTGCCACAACTCCTCGCCCTTGTCCGAAAACCCGATGGCGACGTCCTCTCCCAGCTTTTCGGCCGTCAGCCCGCACCACAGTAATTGCCCGTCGCCCTTCAAATCGCCGTTCACGATCCAATGCACGTGGCGGCCGCGGACGACCATCTCGTGGCGACGTTGGCCGCTGCTGTCGAGCCCCGGCAGGGTTTCGCTGTTGTCGGCGCAGTACAGCAGGCGGTGGTGGTTTTCATCCGGTCCGCCGACCGCCATGCGAATGACATTGGCCAGCGAGCGGTTCGACCAGAGCCGGCTGCCTTCCAACGACACGCCCTGCACGCCCACCACGCCCCAGTAGCCCACGCAGATTTGCGGCCGGCCGTCGCCGTTGAAGTCGGCCACTTCGACGTCGGTGATGCCGCTGTGGGGATGGGCCAGCGCGTCCTTGGGATAGCTCCATACCTGTTTCCAGTTCTCGTCGAGCAGGTGCAATCGCTGCTGAGCACTAGCGAAAGCCACCACCCAGCGTTTGCCGTCGGCGCCGGTGAAGGCCCGCAGGTTGGCGACCACTTCCATGGCCTTTTCATCCAGGGCGAGCGGATGGGCAGCAATGACTTTGCCGTCGAGCCCGACTTCGACCACCGATTTCAAGCCTTCGACCACCAGTAGCCGCGGGGCGGCGTTTTTCATGGGAAGGACGAGGATGTTGCCGGGGGCTTTCAACCCGGCGCATTTCCAGAGCGAGGTCAGTTTGAGGGTGGCCGGTTTGGAGGCCGGGGCGATCTTGGCCTCGGGCACCTTGCGATCCTCCATCACCGGCCCGTCGCCGGCATCGCTTTCCGGGGCCTTTTTTTCCATGGTTTCGGCAAACTGTTTCATCGCTTGTTGGTATCGCTTCAACGGAGCATCGTAGATGTTCTCGCCCGCCAAGACTTTCTTGAGTTTGGCCGGAAGCACCTCGGCCAGCTTTGGATTCGCGCCGCTCTCGCTGTCCTGAACGATGCCGTTGGCGGCGATAATGAAGCTGGTGGGAATGCCGGTAAACCTCAAGGCCGCGGCCGTGTGATCGCTGTCACGGAGGATGGGAATGGTCACCTTGAGATCCGCGAATGTCTTGGCCAACTCCTGGTTGTCGACGTCGGGCGTGTCGACACTGACCGCATAAAAGACCACCTGCTTGTGGTTCTTGTACTGCTGATAGACCTTCTCCAGGTTCGGCAAGCTCTCGCGGCAGGGATCGCACCAAGTGGCCCAGAAATCGAGCACCACCACCTTTCCCGCCAAGGATTCGGCCGTGACCGGCTTGCCCTGAAGATCGACAAACTTGAAGCCGGGTACTTTCTTGCTCAGCAGTTGGGCCGGGTTGGGCGGAATGAAGAACCTGACTAGCTCGGAGCCGGGAGGCACCTCGAACGTGAATGCCTTGGGATCAACCTGGCCGTTTAGAGTGGCGCCGGTGAACTCGGCCACCAGCGAGACGGTCTCGACCGGCTTCTCGAGACGCCACTGGCTGGTCAGTACGCGCCGCAGCTCCTCAATGGGCAATACGATCCGCCGCAGCGCGTAGCTCCGCTGGTCAATCCAAAAGGTGAGGGTCCCCTCGGGCCGCTTCAATTCCACACGGTAGCAGTCGTGTCCCTCGACCTGGCCGGACTGGGCCAGGTGCGGCTCTTCGCCTTCCTGCAGCAGCTCCTGCAAAGGATGCTCGGCCAACAACAAGACCAACTGGGGCAAGGGCCCGGCCGGGCCGCCGCTCAAGGCCCCGGCCAAGTTGGGATCGCGATAAATGGTGTTGAGCGTAATTCGCGGAGGGGCGGGCTTGTCCAGCACCTGGCCGGCCAAGTCTCTGATGGAGGCGTGGATCGTCTTGCCGTCGCAGACAAAGTTGGCCTGATTGGCTTGCAGCCGAATCTTGTTGGGGCGAACGAAGGCTACCGCGAAATCTTCCGTCTGATCGACCTTTCGGTCGCCGGACTGAGCCAACAGCCGAGCGGTGCCGGCATCGGCATAGCTCGACGCCTGGTGGTAGGCGGCCGCCATCCGCCGCATTACTTCCATGGCGGTCTTGGGCTTGGTCGGCGTTTCGGCCGCGGAGCTAGCGGTGACGCCCGCCGCTTGGCCCGCGGGCTTTTCCGGATTTGCCGGACCGGCCTGCGACGGCGAGACCTGGGCGGTCGATTCCTTTGGCTTAGGTGCTTCCGCCGGCTGGCAGCCGGCCGCCAGCAGCAAGGGGGCAACGGTGACGGTCAGCAAAACGCCGCTGGCACACCAATCCAGGAGCAATGCCGGAGAAGGAATAGGCCGCTTCATCGAAAAATCCTTGAACATGAAGTTGAGAGAGGGCATCACTGGTAACCAATCCCTCGTTTAACCCGGAGCCAACGGCGATGGCGTTTTCCGGACCAAAGGGAGTTGCCACGTCGTCAAGCCGCAGGCAGCCGACCCGTCGCCGTTGGCTCCGGGTTAAACGAAACGCTAGACTCGCAAGGCAGCAATTATTTGCGAAGCATGCCGTTACGTAAAGCTCGACTTCTTGACCCGCGCCGCACCGGGCGGGATAATGGATTGCATGGTGGCTACTGCTCTTGCCCATTTCTCTCATTTTCTCAAGACTCGTCGATGGCCCTGTTGCAATTTGGAACTAATTCCTCCGCACGGTTGGAGCTGGCCGACGGGGCAGTGCCGGATGAGTACGGCATGCCGCGGGGCGAGCCCCTGCCGGACCCCGGCGCCTCGCTGACGGCGGCGCTTGAGAATCCCATCGACTATCCCACGCTTGCCGCAAGCACCACGCCGAGCGATAAGATCGTCCTCGTAGTGGACCGATATGTTCCCCAACTTGCACAAATTACGGGAGCAATGGTTGATTGCCTGGTTGCCGCGGGCATTGATCCCGATGGCATCACAGTCCTGTTGTCCCCAACGCGTTTCAACGCCGATCAAGATGATCCCTGCCACGCGATTGCCGCTTCGGTGCGGGACCGGATTGCCGTGGTGACGCACGAACCCAGCGATCGAAGGCAACTCGCCTACTTGGCGGCCAGTGACGCCGGCGAGCCCATCCTGGTAAACCGGACGTTACATGAGGCCGATGTGGTCCTTCCGGTCGGCTGCCTGCGCGACGACCGCACGGCGGGCTATTTTGGCGTCCACGATGCTATCTTCCCAACCTTTTCCGATACCAAGACTCTTCAGCGATTCCGTCCGCTGGGGTCATTGGCCGCCGATCAGGCGGTGAAGCGGGGGCTGGTGAAGGAGGTGGAGCACGTGGCCTGGCTGCTGGGAATCAATTTCACCGTTCAGGTCGTGCCGGCCGGCGGCGATCAGGTGTTGCACATTTTGGCAGGGAAGAGCGACTCGGTGGCGCGGCGCGGGCGCTCGTTATATGCCGACGCCTGGGCCATGACGCCCGCTCGGCGGGCGGCCCTGGTGGTGGCCGCCATTACCGGCGATGCCCGCCAACAGACCTGGGAAAACCTCGGCCGTGCGGTAGAGGCGGCCGCAAGTCTCCTCGAAGAAGGCGGGGCCATCGCCGTTTGCTGCGAGCTGTCGGATCGGCCGGGGCCGGGCGTGCAGCGAATGGCTTGCACCGAATCCCGTAGCCAAGCCCTGCGGCAAATCGGTAAGGAGCGGCCGGTGGACGCGATTCCGGCGGCGCAGATCGCCCGTGCCCTGGATCGCAATCCCCTTTATCTGCTCAGCCGACTCGATCCGGCGACGGTGGAAGACATCGGCATGGTCCCGCTCGCCGATGCCCACGAATTGACGCGGCTTACGCATCGATTCCCTTCGTGCGCCGTCTTGGCCAATGCACCTTACGCCTCGGTCAGGATGGAGGCCGATGTCTGACCGCGCCGCGCGAATCGCCGAGAACCTGGTTGGGATCCGCGAGCGGATGGCCGCGGCCGCGGCGCGGGCTGGCCGCCAAGCCAGCGAGGTGAGTCTGGTGGCGGTGACCAAGTTCGCCTCGACGGCGGATATTCGCGCCCTGGCGGCCGCCGGCTGGGCCGACTTCGGCGAGAGCCGCCCGCAACAGCTTTGGCAGCGGGCCGAGGAGTTGGCCGACCTGCCGGTCCGCTGGCACTTGATCGGGCACTTGCAGCGCAACAAGGTCCGCCGCACGCTGCCGCTGGTGGCGATGGTTCATTCGGTCGACGGCCTTCGGCTGGCGGAATGTATGGATGCCGAAATGCCCGCTGCAGCGGTCCGGCCACTGCCGGTCTTGTTGGAAGTCAACACCTCGGGCGAGGCCGCCAAAGACGGCCTTCCGCTGTCTGAGGTCGAGCGGCTGCTGGCCAGCGTGGCCGGCTTTCGGAACCTTGCGGTTCGCGGACTGATGTGCATGGCCGCTTTGGAAGGCGGGTTGGCGGCCGCCCATCGCGATTTTGCGGCCTTGCGGGAACTTCGCGACCGGCTCCGCAACCACTGCCCGGCGGAGGTCAAGCTGGACGAGCTTTCGATGGGCATGAGCGGGGATTTCGAGGCGGCCATCGAAGAAGGGGCCACCATCGTCCGCGTCGGCTCGGCGCTGTTCGAAGAATCATAATATCAGCAACACCGGCAGAGTGGCCAAGTAGCAAGCGGCTGACAGGTAGAAATTGACTGACACGCCGATAAAAATGGAAATGAAAACGGCCACTGCCGAGCAAAGGACGCCGAAGGTTCCGTTCATGGCCCAGAACCAAGGAATGTCCCGCTCGCTGATCCGGGCAAACAGCCGCATTCCCGTGGGAAAAAAGAAACCCAGCAGGACGCCCATCGGGGCAATCATCGCCACGGACAAGAGGATCTTCCGCGGCTGATCGCAGACGATGGTCGCCGCAATCACCCGGCTCACCAGGGGGTGGAGGGCAAGAATCATCGCCCCGGTGGCCAGTGGGAACAGATATCGCCACGGCCTTCGCGTCAGCGGCAGTTGCTCGCTCAGGTAGCTCCCCACGCCGGTGGCTGCGATAATCGAGGACAGCAGGACCCCCAGGGCGTACACGGGATGGCTCAGGTAGAGAGACAATCGCTGCACCAGCGATATTTCCAGCAGCATGAATCCCGCTCCGATCAAGGAGAAGTAGAGCCCGCCGGTCCAAAGCAGGCGGCGCTGCCTTGCGTTTCGGCGATACCCTCGCGAAGCGACCCAGACCGGGAGGATGATGCTGGCCAGCGTCAACAGCCCCAGCAGGCCGATCAGCTCGAGCAACGTGGTGGTAGCATTCAGATTTCCAGCGACGACGCCCTGGGCCGCGTTGACCTCCTGACCGGCTTCCGGAGATTGCCGGCCGGGGCCGACGCCGGCAATCGCGGGCAGAACTGATCGCAGCCGGAGCATGTTGAAGAAATACGGTTGTTCGTCGGTGGGGGGCTCATAGTTCAAGGGCAAGCTGCTCACGCGGCGATTGAGATCGTC
>JAJYGU010000062.1 GCA_021784975.1 Planctomycetota bacterium | reverse complement strand
ACCTCAACGAGCGGATGATGGTTACGCGGCGGCCGGCATGGGCCTTTTCGCAGCAGACCGCCGCTCAAGTGCTCGCCAAGCATTTCGGCACCGCCAGCCTCGAAGGTTTTGGGTTTTGCGACGGCGCCGCCGATGGGCAGGCCATCCGCGCCGCCGGAGCCGTGTTGGATTACCTCACCGAGACCCAAAAGAGCTCGCTGGATCATATCGACCGGCTGGTTCCCTATCGCACGTCCGGTACGCTCGAGATCGACGAGTCGAGCCGCCGCAGCCTGGAGATCACCCGCACCCTGCGCGACGGCCGCCGCGAAGGATCGTTGCTGTGGGTGCTCGACCGCACGGTCACGGCCATGGGTTCGCGGCTCCTGGCCGATTGGGTCGGTAATCCGTTGACCGACGTGGCGGCGATCAACGCCCGGCTCGGCGCCGTGGGCGAACTAGTGGACGAGCCGGCGCTGTGCGGCGATTTGCACGACGCCCTCCGCCGGGTGTACGACGTCGAGCGGCTCTTGGCCCGAGTGACTACGGGCCGCTCAAGCCCCCGCGACTTGAGCTTCTTGGGCCGCACGCTGCGGTCGCTGCCGGCCCTGAAGGCGAAGCTGACGGCGCGGAAGAGCCAGTTACTCAACGATCTTGAGACGGCGATTGATCTGTGCGTCGAACTGCGGACCAGGCTCGATGCGGCCTTGGCCGATGAGTGCCCCTTGGTGAGCCGTGAAGGCGGTTTCATTCGCGACGGATTTAGCCCGGAGCTCGACGCGCTCCGCGAGCTGGCCCACGGCGGCAAGCAGTGGATTGCCCGCTATCAGGCCGAGGAGACCCAGCGGACGGGCATTCCCAACCTCAAGGTCGGCTTCAACAAGGTCTTCGGCTATTACATCGAGATTACCAACGCGCACCGCGAAAAAATCCCGGCCGAGTACATCCGCAAGCAGACCGTCAAGAATGCCGAACGATACATCACTCCGGAGTTAAAAGAATACGAGGAAAAGGTGCTCACGGCCGACGAGAAGGCCAAGGAGTTGGAGTACACCTTGTTTCTCGCCTTGCGCGAGGCGGTGGCCGCCGAGCGCCGCCGCATGCAGTCGACCGCCGCGGCCTTGGCCCAGATCGACGTGCTGATAGCCTTGGCAGAGCTGGCCCGACAGCGCAACTACTGCCGTCCGGGGATTACGGCCGAGCCCGTGCTGCGGATCGTGGATGGGCGGCACCCGGTTCTGGACGTGGTCGAGCCCGACGGTCAGTTCGTGCCCAATGATACTGCGGCTGGCGGCGATGCCGGCGCGATCCTGTTGATCACCGGCCCGAACATGGCCGGCAAGAGTACCTACATTCGCCAGGTAGCGCTGCTGGTGCTCATGGCCCAGATTGGCAGCTTTGTGCCTGCCCGCCAGGCCACCCTCGGCATCGCCGATCGCATCTTTGCCCGCGTCGGGGCCAGCGACGAGCTCAGTCGCGGCCAGAGCACCTTCATGGTGGAGATGATCGAGACCGCCCGGATCCTCAACACGGCCACCGCCCAGAGCCTGGTGATTCTCGACGAGATCGGCCGCGGCACCAGCACCTACGACGGCATTTCGCTGGCCTGGTCGGTGGTCGAGCACCTCCACGAGCACGTCGGCTGCCGCACGTTGTTTGCCACGCACTACCACGAGCTGACCGATTTGGAAAAGTCGATGGACGGCGTCAAGAATCTGAATGTGGCCGTCCGCGAATGGCAGGAGGAGGTGGTCTTCTTGCACAAGATCATCGACGGGGCGGCCGACAAGAGCTACGGTATCCATGTCGCCCGGTTGGCGGGCGTGCCGCGGGCAGTGATCGAGCGCTCTAAGGAAATCCTCGCCCAACTGGAGGAAGAGCATCTCGACCCCGAAGGTCGCGCGAAGATCGCCCGTCCCACCCGGAAGGGCAAGAAAACGCACCTTCAGCTCACCCTTTTCGGCCCGGCCGATCATCCGGTCTTGGATGAGATCCGCCAGACCGACCTCAACACGCTCACCCCGCTTCAGGCAATGCAGTTGCTTGAGCAATGGAAGCGGGCGCTTAAGCCGTAGGATCTCGGTGGGGCTCGCTCCGCTCGACCCACCCTACGTCTGCGTATCTTCGCACTACGGAAGACTGCGCAAACTGGGCTGACTATGCCGAAAGAATCGGATACTCTCGTGGCGCAGTTCTTTTCGGTCGATCCGAATGTAGGAGCCTCCAGATATGCAAAGGACCCTGCAATGATCCACGGGAAAAGCGGTGCCCTAGCCCTGCTGGGTATCTTTTTCTGGACTGTCGTTGCCAGCGCGGCCGATAGCGGACTGCCCCTTGCCTTCAACTCAGAGACGATGGCGGGGAACGGTCGCCTCGGCGACATGGTCTACTGCAGCACGCCCTCCCCGGCTACCAATGAGGAGTCGGCTACCGCTGATGGAGGGACGGACACGGAGCCTCTCCAACGTTCTTCCTGGCTCAGCGACCTGGTCAACAACTGCGCCCCGTGCGGCTGCTATTGGACCGCCTCGGCCGATATCCTGCTGTTGCACCGTTCGGCGAGCGGCAGCCAGCCACTCCTGTTCGATCCCCTCAGTCAGACGTACCTGGTGAACTCATCCGACATGGCGTTCCCTTGGGCTGCCGGGCCACGGGCCAGCGTCATCGCGCACAACCTGTACGGATTTGATCTGGAAGCCAGCTTCTTCGCGATTGACAGTTGGACGGCCAGCGCCGACTTCCCGACCAGCTCGTTGCCGGCCGGCTTTGCATTCTTGAGCGTGGACTCGGTGTTCCAAGGGATGGGAGGGATCCCGGTGACCGACGCCCGCTTTACCGAACGTTCACAGCTTTACAACGGCGAGCTCAACCTGCGGCAGCAAATCAACAATTCGGTCACGCTGCTGGCCGGTTTTCGCTGGGTAGAACTGTATGACAGCTACCAGGCCCAAGGCAACACCTTCTCGGACGGCGCTTTCACCCATTCCGTTCGGGCATTTAACCACATGTACGGCTTCCAGCTCGGCACGGATGTGGCGCTGTTTCAGCAAAACAGCGGGTATTCGCAGTTCGGTCAGACCACGGTCATCCAGGACCAACCCAGCCGGTTCAGGATCAACGGCATCCTCAAGGCGGGCATTTTCGCCAACACGGCCAGCCAAGAGAGCGAGTACTCGAACCCAAGCGGCCTGGGCGACTTTACCGCCCAGGCGGCCGGAAAACATCCGACCTTCCTGGGCGAGGCTGGCGTGGTGGCCACCTACCAGCTCGGCACCCACGTGGCCCTTCACGGCGGTTACCAAGTCATGTATGTCGACGGCGTGGCTTTGGCGTCGCGACAGATCTCGAGCACCGACCTGATCACTACCCAGTTTGCGACCATCGAAACCGCCGGCAGCGTGCTCTACCACGGGGCCAACGCCGGCTTGGAGTTCACCTGGTGACGCCCGTTGCCAGCACTTGCTCCATTCGGCTATGATGGGCGTCGGGTCAAGGGGGCGCACGTGATCTTGCACTATGCCCGACACCGAAGAGAAAACGATTGCCGTGATTGGCCTGGGACTGATGGGCGCCGCCTTGGCCGGGCGACTGTTGGAGCAGGGCTACGCCACCACCGTCTGGAACCGCACTCGCCAGAAGGCCGAGCCGCTGTTGGCGCAAGGCGCCGCTTGGTCCGATCATCCGCTGCGGACGTGCCGTCGCGCCCTTATCAGCCTCTATGACACCCCGGCCGTCGAGCAGGTGCTCGAACAGATGGGCGACGACCTGCGGCCGGGGCAGATTCTCTTGGACACCACCACCGGTGAGCCGGCTCGCTCGGCCGCCCTGGGCGCCAAGCTTGCCCGACGCGGCATCCATTATTTCGATACGCCGATCTCCGGCTCCAGCGAGCAGACCCGTCGCGGCCAAGTCACCGTCCTGGTAGGCGGCGACGAACAGCTCTGGCACGACTGCCGCGACCTGCTGGCTTGCCTGGCGGAAAAGGTGTTTTATGTCGGGCCTTGCGGCAGCGCCGCCAAGATGAAGCTGGTCAGCAACCTGGTCTTGGGATTGAACCGGGCGGCGCTGGCCGAAGGGCTGGCCTTTGCCGAGGCGATCGAACTCGATCCGAAGGCGGCCTTCGAGGTGCTGTGGACCAGCCCGGCCTATTCCCGCGTCATGGACGCAAAAGGCCCTAAAATGCTCAGCGGCGATTTTCGCCCCCAGGCGCGATTGTCGCAGCACCTCAAAGACCTGCGGCTGATCGTCGATCTGGCCCGGGCCAGCGGCATCACGCTTCCCCTGAGCGAGACGCACCGCCAGTTGCTCGAACAATGCGAGCGCGCCGGCTATGGCGACGCCGACAACTCCGCCATCATCCGCGCCTTCGACCGCCAGCCGGGCGCCGCATTTCTCCAACCGGCCCGTGGGCCGCGGCCGGCCGCCGCTGGCGATTCGTTCGATGAATAATCCTACTAGCGGACTGCACCCTCTCGACGGCCTGGTGCTGGTGGTGTACCTGGTCGGGGTCACGGCGTTGGGCATCTGGATGGCGCGGAAGGTCCGCAGCCTCACCGACTATTTCATGCCTCGCCGGTTCGGCAAGGCGATGATGATCACCTACGCCTTCGGCACCGGCACCGCCTCAGACCAGGCGGTGGCCGTGGCCTCAGCCACCTTCTCGTTGGGGCTGTCGGGCATCTGGTATCAGTGGCTATGGCTCTTCGCCACGCCGTTTTACTGGCTCATCGCGCCGGTGATGCGGCGGCTGCGGGCAGTAACCACCGCCGACGCCTTCCAACTCCGCTACGATCAAAGCGTGGCCCTGCTGTTCGCCCTGGTGGGCATGGCCAACATGGCCGTTAAGCTCGGGCTGATGCTCAAAGGCTCGGCGGCCTTGGTGGATTCCGCCACCGGCGGCACGGTCAACGCCGATTGGGCCATCGCCCTGAGCACCGGCTTGTTCCTTCTTTATGGGGCGGCCGGCGGGCTGGGCGCGGCCATCGTCACCGATTTTGTGCAAGGGCTGTTGACCATCGTCTTCTCGGTCATGCTCCTGCCCTACGTCATGCAGGCGGTGGGTGGCATGCAGGGCATCCGCCATTCGATTGGCGATCCCGCCCTGCTCGATCTGGTGGCCCCCGGCGAGATCGGCCCGTTCTTCATCGTGATGATGGCCGTGCAGGTGTTGGTGGGCATTGTCGGGCAGCCCTTTATTATGGGGGTGTGCGGAGCCGGTCGAACCGAGATGGACGGCCGGGTTGGCTTCATGGCCGGCAATTTCGTCAAACGGCTGTGTACGGTAGCCTGGTGTCTCACCGCCCTGGCCGGAGTAGCGTGGTACCACAACCGCGGCATCAATCTGGCGACCATCAAGCCGGACAACGTTTACGGCGACATCGCCCGCCAGTTCCTTCCGCCGGGGCTGATGGGCGTGTTCCTGGCGGCCCTGCTGGCGGGCATGATGAGCGCGTGCAGCTCGTTCATGATTTCCTCGGCGGCGCTGTTCACCGGCAACATCTATCAGCCGCGCTGGCCCGGCCGATCGCGCGGCCACTACATCGGCATCGGGCGATGGGCGATGGTGGTCACGGTGGCCTGCGGGGTGGCCTTCGCCTATTGGGTGCCTGACGTGATCGCGGCCCTAAAAATCTGGTTTCGCATTGCGCCGATGATGGGCATCGTGTTTTGGATGGGCTTGCTTTGGCGGCGGATGACGGTGGCCGGGGCCTGGGCGGCCGCCTTGGCCGGCTTTGCCGCTTGGTATGCCGCCACGACCCGTGCCTTCGTGGACTTCGCCCAGCGATTGCCGGAGGCCAACACCTTGCGGCTGGTGTGGACCGAGCCGGGCAGGACGCCAAGTTTGTACGAGCCGTGGACCATCACTTTCTATCTTGCAGCCGCCCTGCTGGCCGGCGCCATTGTCAGCCTGCTCACGCGGCCGGTGGCCGAAGAGAAACTCAACCGCTTTTACAACCTGACACGGACCCCGATTGCGCCTGGCGAGCAGGTGGAAGAGCCCTGCACTTTGCCCCGTGGAGTCGAGCCGCCGCGGCGACGCATGCTCGCCACCGCCCTCGGCTTGGAAATCCCGCTGCCATCACAGACCTCGCTGGTCGGCTTTGTCGCCGGCTGGCTCGGCGTGGCCGGGCTGATCTACGGATTCGCGTGGGTTGTGAAGTGGTGAAAGAAAGGGCCGGTTGTGGCGTAGCAACGTCAAGCGTGTCCAGAACAGAAGGATGGTTCTCGCCCCGGGGCAGACATTCCTCTCGGAATGCCCGCACGGCGGCTATTGGGGACTGTCCCGGTTTTTTGGGGCAGGAGGGCCGCAAAAATGGAACGATCCCCCCTACGCTTCCGAGTGGCCTTTCACGGAAGCTCATTGGGCGAATACCTCAAGACTCATCGTCCCGGACCGCCATTGGGCCGCCTTGCACTTGGCAACGTGCTGTCAGACAACCACGCACAAAACATGGGAGTGAGATATAAGACGGCCCCATCTTTGACTTTGATTGCCTTCATAGTCCCCGCATAGCCCCGACTCGCGAGTTGTCGTCGTAAGTCTAGCTGGGGAACAAGGATTCGAACCTTGACTAAGTGATCCAGAGTCACTTGTGCTGCCGTTACACTATTCCCCAAGTACGCCCCATTCTACCAAACGGCGGAAATCTGCCAAGACGTCGGACCGTCGATCACGCTGGCACGCTACTCTGGACCCTGAGCGGACAGGGCGCTATTCTTGTGGTGGACAAATCACACCCCGCGGATCGGCGTGGCTCGAAGGATGAATGTCTTTGAAATGACGCTTCTGGTCTGGCTCGGCTCGCTGGCCGCCGGGTTTCTGGGCGCCCTGACCGGTTTGGGCGGGGGCGTGGTGATCGTGCCCATGTTGAGTCTCGTGTTCGGGGTCGATATCCGCTACGCCATTGGGGCCTCGCTGGTCTCGGTGATTGGCACGTCGTCCGGGGCGGCGGCCGCGTATGTGAAGGAGGGTTTCACCAACCTGCGGATCGGGATGTTTCTGGAGATCGCCACCACGCTCGGGGCGTTGGTCGGGGCGGCGGTGGCTACCCGGCTGCCGGCCGACGCCATCGCGGTGATTTTCGGGGTGGTCTTGCTCTTTTCCGCCTATATCTCCAGCCGGCCGCACAAGACCCCGCTGGGCCCGGAGGGTGGGAGCCGGCTGGCCGCCCGGCTGCGGCTGGCCGGGAGTTATCCGGGCGCCCACGGGCAGGCCGGGTATCAAGTCCGCGGCGTCCCGGGTGGGTTTGGGCTGATGTTCGTGGCCGGTGCCTTGTCGGGCTTGCTGGGGATCGGTTCGGGGGCGATGAAGGTGCTGGCGATGGACCAGGTGATGCGGATTCCCTTCAAGGTCTCGACCACCACCAGCAACTTCATGATCGGGGTCACGGCGGCCGCCAGTGCCGGGGTCTACCTGAACCGCGGCTACGTGGACCCCGGCCTGGCGATGCCCGTCATGCTGGGCGTGTTGCCCGGCGCGCTTCTGGGCAGCCGCCTGCTGGCCGGCGCGCGGACGCGGGTGCTGCGGACGATCTTTGCCGTGGTGGTGGTCTTTCTGGCCGTGGAGATGATCTACAATGGGGCCACAGGGCGATTCTGAAGTATCTGAAGTATCGGTCGTACCAGGCGGACTGGAAGCCGATCATCGCTTGGAAACGGTCATTGCCACCCTGCTGCGCAGCGGCGTGCTGCTGGCCACGGCGGTGGTCTTCCTTGGGGCGGCGGTCTATGTGCTGCGGCACGGCGGCGAACGGCCGCATTATGCGGAGTTTCACAGCGAGCCGACCGACCTGCGTTCGGTGAGCGGTATCCTGACCGACCTGAGCGGACTCAGCGGCCGGGGGATCATCCAATTCGGCCTGCTGGTACTGATTGCCACTCCCGTGCTGCGGGTGGCCGCGTCGCTGCTGGCGTTCGCTCTGAAGCGGGACTGGCTCTATACGCTGCTGACCCTGATCGTTCTGATCCTGCTGTTGTACAGCATCTTCCAGGGACTGCCGGGGCTACCGTAGGTCTCAGTAGCCGTAGGGTGGGTCGATCGCCAGCGAGCCCCACCGGTTTCCTCATGCCGACCTGCGCCGCCAAGGGAGCCACAGGTCGCGGACGGCGGACAGAGCGATGCGGTCCTCGAGGTTCGGCCGGAAGATGGTCAGGATCAAAAGCGGCAAATACCAGGCCATGTACAGCCCGCCCAGGTAGGCGATCCAGAATTGGGCGGCCAGCATCACCGCCGCCGAACCGCTCAACAGGGTCCCGAAGTTCTTTTGAGCGGGCCAGATGGCCAAGCCCGCACAGAGGGCGACGAAAGTGGCGATCACCGGGATGCGAAACGCCGACGCCGACTCGTAATACTGCCAGAAACCAATCAACGCCGCGTGCGACGGATTGCGCCAGCCAAACATCTGCTGTAAGCGTTCCAGGAACGAGGGCAGGTTCGGCGAGCCGGCCCCCAGGCAAGCCACCAAGATGCCCAAGGCCAACACGACGCCGAAGGCAAAGCGGAGCACTCCCCGCCGCCAGTAGAAACTGCACCAGAGCGGCAGCAAGAACAGCGGATAATAGATGATTCCCCCGGCCAGCCCTAACAGCAGGCCGGCCACGATCGGCCGGCGGTAGGCGGCCGCCGCCCACACCAACAGCATGGCCGGCAGGGTGTGGTCGAGCTGGCCGGTAAGTTGGCTGGTGTAGAAGCACAACAGGTACAAGGTGGCCGCCGCCACGCCGGTATGGATGTTCTCGAAGTGTCGATAACCGATCCACACCATCCCGAGCACCACCGCCAGGTGCGCCAAAATGACCACCAGCCGATTGGAGGCCGCGTAGACCGCCGGCGCAGGACGGGCTTCGGACGCGGGACGATTTTGGGAAATCGGGGCTTCTGTGGACAGCCCGGCGAATTCGTGGAAGAACGCAAATCCGGGACTGGTTGAGGGCGGCATCTTGGGCGAGGTCCGTGCCAGATCTCGGGAGAGAACCACCTCCAGCCGCTCTTGGGAGCCGGAGAGGCCCAATTCGATTCCGCCGGTCGGACCGGCAGTGCCCGGCGGGGGTTGGTTGGGGTTCGGGGCCGCGGTGGTGGTGACCACGTTGGCCATCAAGAACACCAACAAGGCCGCCCCGGTGAAGGTCAGACCGCTGGCCGAGAGGTTCGGCTCCAACAGGGGACGGCGGACCATCATCGAGTCGAGCAACAGGCGGATCAGAAACAGTCCGCCCACGGCGAACAGCCAGAGGTAGCCGGCCTGGATGGTGGGCGGCCGCTCCTTCAACAGGCCGTAGTAGAGCAACAGCATCCCTGGGGTCAAGCAGATCAGCCCCGCCAGGTCCAGGTTTCGCACGCTCCAGAAGCGGCGGAACTTGAAATAGATCCCGATCATCATCAGCGACGAAATGTACGCCCAAGTGGTCGGGTTCAGCTTGTATCCGAAGAGAATTTCCCGCATGGCTTCAAGATACCCGGATGGCGGGCGTTTACAAGCCCCTCCGGTCGAGGGAGCCGAGCAAGGTTTCCAGCCGTCAAGCTGGACCTAGGCGG
>JAJYGU010000425.1 GCA_021784975.1 Planctomycetota bacterium | reverse complement strand
TGGGACCATGCACAAGTCCCGATCGGCCTTCAGCTCGCGGCAGACGTCGAAGCCCGACATGTCGGGCATATCGACGTCGAGCAAAATCAGGTCCGGGTTTTCGCGGCGGGCGGCTTCCAAGCCGGCCGCCCCGCCGGCCGTGCAGACGATCTCCACCTGCTCCTTGACCAGGCGGGCCTTGGCGACTCTCAGGGCATCCGGGTCGTCGTCAATAATCAGCAGTCTCATAAGGGAAGCCTCCTTGTCGCAGCTTCGCAATATCCGTTTTCAATGGCGCGGACCAGGTCGGCGACCGCGTCCAGAGCGGTAGTGGCGGCCCCGGCGTTTTGCACTTTGGCGGCCTCCTCCAAGTTTTTGCAGGCCTCGGTCAGCATCGGATAACCGTAGGAGCCACCGGCCCCTTTCAGTTTGTGGGCATCCCGCCGCAGATCGTCGAACCGCGAGTCGCAGAGCGCCTGGCGCATCGCCTGAACCTGATCTTGAAGCCGCCCCACGAAGCCCGCCAGCAGCTCTGCCAGATCGGGATCGCCGGCAAACCGGGATATGATCGGCCTGTCGTCGCCGAGGGGAAGAGGCTTGAGAGGCGGGGCATCGTCCACGGCGCCGGCGGTGGCTTTGCCCAGGCAGTCCGCGACCGCTCGGAGCAAGTGGGCCCGGCGGATGGGCTTGGTCAGATGGTCGTTGCAGCCGGCCTGCCGGCATTGTTCGCGGTCGCCGGGCATGGCGCTGGCGGTCAGGGCCAGGATGGGCCGGTCATAGCCGCGGGCGCGGAGCAGTCGGGTGGCCTGGTAGCCGTCCATCTCCGGCATGTTGATGTCCATCAGGATGACGTCGAAGGGCTGGGCCAGGGCGGCGTCGACTGCCGCCCGGCCGTTCGCGACCGAGGTTACCTGGCCGCCGGCCATCCGCAGAAACGACTCGATCAGGATCCGATTGTCGTAGCTGTCTTCGGCTAATAGGATGCGAACGCCCTTGAGGTCCGTCGGCGGCGTTTCCCCGGTGCGGCCCCCGGTTTGCTCCATGGCCTCGGCCGGACGGTCGAGCATCGTCACGTCGTCCAGAGCGCCGGCAGGAACCGTCAGCGTGAAGGTGCTCCCCTGTCCCCATACGCTGGTCACGGTTAGGTCGCCTCCCAAGAGGCGGGCGATCTGCCGCGAGATCGCCAGCCCCAATCCGGTGCCGCCGAACTCGCGGGAGATGGAGACATCGCCCTGGACGAAGGGTTGGAAGAGCTGAGCGAGCACTTCCGAACGGATTCCGATACCGGTGTCGATGACTTCGATCCGCACGGCTGGCGGGCTGCCGTGCCAGTCGGGCACGAGGGAGGCGACGATCCGCACGCCTCCCTGCCGAGTAAATTTCACCGCGTTGCCGACCAGGTTGACGACGGCCTGCCGCAGCCGTGCGCTATCGGTCAGGATCGTCTCGGGCATGGGGCTGCGGTATTCAACCGACAGCGCAATCCGGCGTTGCTCGCACCGCGGCCGCATTATGTGGGCCACCTCGGCCAAGAGGCCCACCAGGCTGCATCGCCCCATCTCCGGCAAGAGCTTCCCGGACTCGATTTTCGACAGGTCTAAGACGTCGTTAATCAGGGCCAACAAGTGCTCGCCGCTGCGGCGGATCACCGCCAGGTGGTCGTTCCGACTACTGGGGCTGAGGGCTGGATCGCTCAGCAACTCCGCATAACCGAGAATGGCGGTCATGGGGGTGCGGATTTCGTGGCTCATATTGGCCAGGAAGCGGCTCTTGGCGCGACTGGCTTCGACCGCCTGCTCTCTGGTGGTTCGCAGCTCTTCGTTCGCCCAATGCTCCAGGACGACGTGCGACGTGGTTTCCGCCAAATTGGAGAGGAAGGCGTCGTCTTCTTCCGAGAGGGGGTGCTTGGCGAACATGGCCAACACGCCGATGGGATCGCCGTTGGTATCGCGGAGCTTGTAACCCGCGAAGGATACGAGGCCCAGACATGCGGCCCACCAGCGATCGCCGACCTCGCGATCGAGGGTTACGCGATTGGTCAGCAACCTGTCGGCCTGGCCGTCGGCAATGCGGCCGATCTTGAAGGCCCCCATCGGCACGCGGCGATAACTGCCATCGATGCGCGTGTAACGGCCTGCGCTGGCCATCAAGTGCAGACACTGGTCGCGGCGGCGGCAGGCATTGGCTCCCTCGGCGGCGGCATGCGAACAGCCGCGGTCGCAGAGGTCGCCGGGCTGGATGAACCAGATGCGACAAAAATCCAAGTTGAGGATCGCCACAACCGCCTCGGTGACTCTCTTGAGTTTCTCCTCGATCGATCCCGGCAGGAGCAAGTCCTCTTGCAATAGATTGATCCCCGCCAGGCGGCGCAGCGACATCGCCTGGTGATTCTCATGTTGCTTGCGCTGAGTGATGTCCTCGGCAAGAGACACAACACCCACGAAGTCTCCCTCGGCGTTGGTCAAAGGGGTGTTGTGCCAGTCGCAAATGATGGTCCGGCCGTCCTTGGTCAGGTTCTCATTGACGCTATGAGCATCGAGGCATCCCTTGGACAAGCGCTGCCAGACCTTGTCGGTCTGGGGCTGCACGTCGAGTGGGATAATCAGAGCGGCGGGTTGCTCAAGGGCTTCCGCGGCCGTATAGCCGAAGATCTTTTCCGCCGCCGGGTTCCAGGCGGCGATCCGGCAGTCGGCGTCGAACTCGACCACTGCCAACGAGGACTGTTGGACGTGCAGCCGCAGCCGCTGGGCCGATTTCTTGAAGCTTTGAAAGACCACCTCGTAGGGCTGTTTGATCCCCACCACCACGAACGCCTGATACATCAAGTACAGCGACAAGACCTCGAGCAGGTGGGCAACGACAATCAGCGGGCCGCAGAAGTCGGCGGCCACCGCATTGGCAAACTCCGACGCGGCCAGCGCCAGCCAGGAGGCCAGCGCCAGGCAGCAGACCCCCGGGGCAAGCTCGCGGCGCTTGCTGAACAGAAACCCGGCCGCCGCCAGGAAGGCGAAGCCGTTGGCGGCTCGGACCAGGTGCTGATAGGGGGTAGCCCCGTATTCGGACAGGTAGCAAACCGGTATCGCTCCCCAGAACACGCCGTAGAGGACAAGCGCAAAGAGGCCGGCAAAGGCCGCCAAGGCGACCGGAACGTTGATCCGCCGCCGCAACAATAGGGGCGCGGCCAGGAACGACAGGCCCGCGATCCAGCGACCGGCGGTCTTCAGTTGCAGCGACTCGTCTGCCGAGGCGATCGGCAGGATCGACATCCCGGGAAAGGTCAACGCGTGCATCAGGTCGAGGATGCCGGTAAACAGGCAGGCGATCCCGATCAACAAGAAGAAGCCGTTGTCCAGAAAGCGACGGGCGTTCCAGAACAACAGGAAGATCGCGCAGGCGACCACGGCGGCGAAGGTCTCCGCCAGACAGTGGAAGAACAGGA
This sequence comes from Planctomycetota bacterium, assembly GCA_021784975.1. Taxonomy (GTDB): domain Bacteria; phylum Planctomycetota; class Planctomycetia; order Pirellulales; family Thermoguttaceae; genus JAJYGU01. Next base: position 6,126 of record JAJYGU010000425.1, on the reverse strand, counting down.
AGTTGTACCGGCCGACGGAATAGCCGGCGGACACGATCGCGGCGGCCACCACGATTTTCGCCCAACAGTCAAGTGCCGGCGGGCGGTGGTCACTTTTGTCAAGCATCGGAGAGTTCTCGCGGCAGCATTTTTCGGCGCGTCCCCCAAACATAGGTTATGAATGGGGGGGGATCGTTGCGGTTTGGGGACAGGAAATCGAGAATGAGACGGTCGCTTTTCGCCGCGGGATGGGGGCTACAACCGGCACAGGTCACAAGACAACCTGCCAGCCGCCGGTTATAGTAGGCATATTCGGCCCAATCCGTCCGGGGGGTTCTTTGTCGGAGCCGCCAGAAGGATGGACAATAAGAACCGGATACAAAGCTGGCGCCTTGGGGATTAAGTCTTTGGCAGGCCACGGCGTGTGCCGGATACCGCATCCTACACCTGTTTGGAGGAGACCACCGTGACACGTCCATCTTGTAGTTCATCGTTTGTCATAGTTGTCAGCATCCTGGCAATGCATCCCGTGGTTGCGGCGGCTGAGGCCGATGCGATGATCGACTTGTCTCACGCCACCGTGGTGACGCGAGGCAAGCCCTCCAGCATCGTAGAACGGACCGCTGCCCGGGTGCTGATCGAGGAGGTGCAAAAACGGACCGGCCTGACCTGGCCCCAGTACCCCCAGATGCCTGCGGCTGGACCGGTCGTCGTTCTGGCGGCCGAAGGCCCCGATCCGCAATGGTCTGAGAGCTATCCGGCGCAGGGGACTGGCTCATTTTTCAGCCCCGGACAGGGCACTGAGGGGAACCATGCCCAGCGCGGTCTGTTGGGCGTCAAGGACGGTGGGGCTGAAAAATGTGCCTGTCCCCTTACACCCGAGGGCTTTCGCCTCGTGGTCGGCCGCCGCGCCTCCGGCGAACCGATGGTATGGATCATGGGCGCAGATGGCCCGGGAGCGCTCTATGGCGTCGGTCAATTCCTCCGCCTGCTCGAGTGGGGCCAGAACTCGGCCCGTTTTCCCGGCCAACTCGACCTCGCCTCGGCCCCCAGATATCCGATTCGCGGACATCAATTGGGCTACCGCCCGACGGCGAACTCCTACGACGGCTGGAGCGTGGCCCAATACGAGCAGTACATCCGCGAGCTGGCGCTATTTGGCTGCAATGCGATCGAAAACATCCCGTCGCCCGAGCTGCCTCGGCACAAGTTCAAGCAGCTCATGGCAATCCCTCCCGCCGAGATGCACCGCCGCATGAGCGAGATCTGCGCGCGGTACGGCATGGCCTATTGGCTGTGGATGCCGGCCGAAGTCGATCTCAGGGACGCCCAGAAACGCGCCAAGCTCCTAAAGGAAAACGAGGCCCTCTATCGCGGTTGTTCGCACCTGACCGGCGTGTTCGTGCCCGGCGGCGATCCGGGCGATAACCCGCCCGAGGTCTTGGTCCCGTTCCTGAAGGAGACGGCCCAGTCGTTGATGGCGGCCCATCCCAAGGCCCGCGTCTGGTTCTCGCTCCAGTATTTTACCGACAAGCAGGTTCAGTGGGTGTTCGACTACCTCCGCCGCGAGTCGCCGAAGTGGCTGGGCGGGCTGGTGGGCGGTCCGACCAGCCCACCGCTGCCGGTGTTGCGGGCCGGACTGCCGCCGCAATACCCGCTCCGCCGCTACCCCGATCTGACGCACAACAAGCTTTGCCAGTTTCCGGTCGGCTGGTGGGACCCGGCCCTGGCCAGGACGCTGGGCCGCGAGGCGATCAATCCCCGGCCGGTGCAGTATGCCGCCATCCACAACTGGCTCGCGCCGTATGCCAACGGATTTATCAGCTATTCCGACGGCGCCCACGACGACGTGAACAAGACCATCTGGAGCGCGCGAAGCTGGAACCCGGCGGCGGATGTCCGCGACATTCTGGTCGAATATGCCCGCGTGTTCTTCGGGCCGCGGGTGGCCCAGCCGGCGGCCGACGGCATCCTGGCCCTGGAGCGGAACTGGCAGGGCGTCTTGCGAGACAACGCGGGCGTCGAGGGCACTTTGCTGCTCTGGCAGCAATTGGAGCGGCAGGCCCCCGAGTTGGCCGGCAATTGGCGGTGGCAGATGTGCCTGGTCCGGGCGTATTACGACGCCTACATTCGCGCCCGCCAGATCTACGAGCAGCGCCTGGAGAATGAGGCGAACGCGATTCTGGCAGGGGCCCCGGCGCGCGGGCCGGAAGTGGTCATGGACGAGGCCCTGGAGGTGCTCAATCGCGCCGTCCGCGAGCCGGTGCGGCCCGAGTTGCGCCGGCGGGTATTCGAGCTGTGCGAGGCCCTCTTCCAGTCGATCGCCCTGCAGAGCAGCGTGGAAAAGTACGGCGCGGATGGCGAGGAGCGCGGGGCGTTCCTCGATTTCATCGATCTGCCGCTCAACAATCGCTGGTGGTTGGAGGATGAGTTCGCCAAGATTCGCAAAATGCCGTCGCGGGAGGAGAAGCTGGCCCGCTTGGAACTCATCCGCACCTGGGAGCACCCCGGTAACGGGAGCTTCTACGACGACATCGGCAACCTGGCCAACTCGCCGCATGTCCGCTTCGCCCCGCAAATGAGCACCGATCCGGACATGACCGAGCACGCCACACCGACCTTTTGGTGGTGGAACGACGGCAAGAGCCGGGCCCGGCTCTCGTGGCAATCCACTCTGGATTGGCCCGAGGCGGTGATCTACGAAGGCCTCGATCCGCGGGCTGCCTACGTCGTGCGGACCACCGGTTACGGAAGGCTGGCGCTGAAGATCAACGGCAAGCCGGCCCAACCGACGCTGGACGGCCGCGAGATCGGACAGTTCAAAATTTTTCCAGTGCCGCAAGAGGCATTGGCGAGCCGCCGCCTGGTGCTGACGTTTGATCCCCTGCCCGACGAAGACGTGCTCAACTGGCGGAAGCAGTCGCGGATTGCCGAGATCTGGCTGTTGAAACAGCCAAAGTGAGAGTGGGAGAACCGCGTGGAGATTTCCACGAATCACATCGGCGTCAGGTGCTCCGGCGACACTGCCACGGCCGAGTACTCATCCACGATGTACTTCGCGATCCCCGAGATTCGCGCCACGAAGTTCAGCCCGATGCCGTCGCCGAGACCGATCTGACATTGATTGCCTGGTAATAATGCTACGGTGTCGAAAAACGAAGCAGTGCTCAACCACCATCCGCGGAGGAGTGTTCATGGCCAGCACGAACCGACAGATCGTCTTGGCGGCCCGGCCGGAGGGCCTGCCTAAGGAGTCCGACTTTCGCCCGATCGAGACCCCGGCGCCCTCGCTCGGCGAGGGTCAGTTTCTGGTCAAGATCCAGTATCTCTCCGTCGATCCCTACATGCGCGGGCGGATGAGCGAGGCCAAATCCTACGCCCCCTCGGTCGCGCTGGGTGAAGTGATGGTCGGCGGCGCGGTGGGCACGATCGTCGAATCCCGGCACCCCGAGTATCGCCAGGGCGAGGTCGTGGTCGGCTACTTCGGCTGGCAGGAATATGCCCTTTCCGATGGCCGCGGCACCCAGCGATTCGATACCTCGGTGGCCCCTATATCCACCGCACTCAGCGTGCTTGGGATGACGGGCATGACCGCCTATTTCGGCTTGCTGGAAATCGGCCAGCCGAAGGAGGGCGAGACCGTGTTCGTCTCCGGGGCCGCCGGGGCCGTCGGCTCGCTGGTCGGGCAGATCGCCAAGCTGAAGGGCTGCCGGGCGGTCGGCTCCGCCGGCTCCGCCGAGAAGGTTGCCTATCTGAAAAATGAATTGGGCTTCGATGCCGCCTTCAACTACAAGGAAGCGGACGATTATGTGGCCAAGCTGGACGAGGTCTGCCCGCAGGGAATCGACGTGTATTTCGACAACGTGGGCGGGCCGCTCACCGACGCCGTCTTCCGGCGGATCAACGACCATGCCCGGATCGTGGTCTGCGGCCAGATCGAGCAATACAACGCCACCCGCCCGCCCCGCGGTCCGCGGGTGCTCTGGCACCTGATCGTCAAGCAGGCGCGGGCCGAGGGCTTCCTCATCTTCAGCTACACCCATCGCTTCCCCGAAGGCCAAAAGCAGATGGCCCAGTGGCTCAAGGAGGGCAAGATCAAGTATCATGAGACTATCGTTGACGGCCTAGAAAATGCCCCCAAGGCCTTCATCGGACTATTCCACGGAGAAAACCTGGGCAAACAACTGGTGCGGGTGGCGTGAATCGCCGACCTTGCGCCGTCATCCTGAGAAAGGATTTACTGTGCGTATCGCCGCGTAGAGCTGACCGGGGTTCAGGTCCTCGGTCCACAGGACGTCGCAGCGGGCATGCTCGGCGGCCGCCAGAATACTCGCATCCCAGTAGTCGATTTGATAGCGAAATTGAAGTTCCAGCCCACGCCGAATCAAGGCCGGCGTGATCTCGACGACCTCCAGCGATTCCAAGAGCAAGAGTTGCCGCAGAATCGCGTCCGGAGCCTGGTGCAGCTTGCTCCCGGCGACCACCGCGTATTCCTGCATGACCTGGGTGGAAATGACTCCCGTACCGTCGCGCATTAGCCGGGTGACGACCTCGATCGCGCGGGCTTGTTTCTCGGGCAGCCGCGCATCGTTCGCGTAGACGATCAGATTGGTGTCGAGAAACGCCTTCATCGCCCGCGTTCAGTTCGCGTCCGGTGGTGGATGGCCCTCCGGTCGAAGGCAAAATTCTCCTGCGAGCGGCCGGGCTGGCTTTGAGCGAGTTGTGCAAACTCCTCGGCTGCCCGTTGCGGGTCAAGCTCACCGGTCAGACGCGCCAAGTAATTGCGAACCAGTTGGTTGAGGGTGGTCTTTCGGGCTTGCGCATACTCACGGGCCTTAGCCAGCAGATGCTCGTCGGCGGTCAGTGTTACGTTGGCCATGGATCAACTCCCGAGTGCAAGGTCCGGTCACTTGACACATAATAAGTGTACACTTAATATGTGTTTTGTCCAGCGGTGTTCCGTTTTTTTCCCAAGGCGAGGAGGCAGCGATGTTGCGTTTGGTTTCTGCGTTCGTGATCGTGTTGCCACTGTGGCTCCTGGCCGCGCCAGCCTCGCCTGCCGACCTGCGGCTGCAATACCCGCAGACCCGGCGGGAAAAACACGTCGACACCTATGGCAGCGTCAAAATCTCCGACCCGTACCATTGGCTGGAGGCCGATATCCGCAACTCGCCGGAGGTGGCCGACTGGGTGGCCGCCGAAAACAAGCTCACCTTCCGCTACCTGGAAGCCATCCCCCAGCGGGCGGCGATCCACCGCCGGCTGACCGAACTGTGGAACTACCCGCACTACTGCTCGCCCCGGAAAGAGGGAGGCCGCTACTACTACCTCAAGAACAACGGCCTGCAGAATCAATCGGTTCTCTATGTGATGGACTCGCTCGATGCCCAACCGCGGGCACTGATTGACCCCAACCAGTGGTCGAAGGACGGCACTATCGCCCTGGCCGGTTTGGGCTTCAGTCAGGACGGCAAGTACCTGGCCTACAGCCGATCCGAGGCGGGCTCAGACTGGTCGACTTGGCATATTTTGGAGATCGCCAGTGGAAAGACACTGGCCGACACCGTGAAATGGACCAAGTTCTCCGAGGCCTCGTGGACCAAGGACGGCCGGGGGTTCTTCTACTCGCGCTATGAAGAGCCTCGGCCGGGGGCCACGTTTCAGGCCCTGAACTTCAACAACAAGCTGTATTACCATCGCGTTGGCACGCCGCAATCGGCAGATGTGCTGGCCTATTGGCGGCCCGACCATCCCGAATGGCTCTACGACGGCGTGGTCACCGACGACGGCCGATACCTGGTGGTCTCGGTCTTGAAGGGGACCGACGAGCGCAACCGCGTGCTGGTCCGCGATTTGAGCGAGCCGTATGCCATGCCCGTCGAGCTGATCGACACTTTCGATCACGAGTTTACGTTCGTGGGCAACGACGGCCCGGTGTTGTTCTTCAAGACCGACCTGGACGCGCCGCGGGAGCGGCTGGTGGCCATCGACCTGCGGAAGCCGACGCGGGCGAACTGGCGCGAAGTTATCCCCCAGAGTGAAGCCACCCTGACCCAGGTGACGCTGGCGGGCGATCGCTTCATCGCCCTCTACTTGCAGGACGTGGCCAGCCGGGCCAAGGTATTTTCGCTCGACGGCCGCTTCATT
>JAJYGU010000436.1 GCA_021784975.1 Planctomycetota bacterium | reverse complement strand
CAGCCGGGTGATCTCCAAGCCGAATTCCCAGTCCAACAGTGCCGCATGGCCTTGGGTGATCGCGGCCACCGCGTCGCGGTTCTCGTCGGTGTATCCGTACAGGTCGGGTTCGTTGGGCTGAATGGTGATCAGCCCGCGGCTGGACTGCTGCTTTTCCAGGGCCGTTTCGGCATCGGCCACGCTGCTGGCAGCCACGTCGCCGATGAAGACCTCCAACGGCGACCGGAGGGAGTTCATCTCGAAGCCGTATCCCGGTCCCAGGCCATCCATCAACAGCCGCAGGCCTTGCTTGTCGTACATCCAGGAGACGGTGAACTGGGCCTTGGCAGACTGCCCGGTTTCGGGATTGCGATAGGTTACCGTGCCGGTAGCGAAGTCCTCGGCCGGGGTCTTGGCGTAATCCACCCCGAGACGGTCGAGCAAATCTTTCCGCCAGCGCGGCGCGCCCCATTTCAACAGGGCGAGGTCGGCCGTGACCGACTGCGGTTGCAGGAACCGCAGCGGCTTGCCGGGCGGCGTCAGCGCGTACCAACCCACCGCCAGGCAGTGGCAACCCATGTCGCTCATCACCCCGCCGCCTTGCCGCGTCGGGTCCCAGAACCAGGCACTGTGCGGCCCGGCGTGTTCTTCGCTCGAACGAACCAGCGACAGCGGTCCCATCAACTTGGCAACCGGCGCGAGCTGCGCGCGTTGGGTCTTAAACACCTTCATGTGAAGCTGGTTCTCGAAGTACACGTCGGGCACGCGGATTTCGCGAATCAGCGCCAGCATGCGCCGGGCTTCGGCCAGATTCCGCGCCAGCGGCTTCTCGCAGATGACGGCCTTCAACTCGGCGCCCGCCTTTACCGCGTCTACCAGCTCCTCGACGATTTGCAGACGGACGAAGTTGGGCGCCCAGATCGCCACCACGTCCACGTGCTTGGCCATCTCTTGGACGCTGGGGAAGCTTTGGGCTTCGCCCAAACCATTAGCCGCGGCAAAGGCGATCAAGTGATCGACCGGATCCCGCGACACGAACCCCACCACTTCGACTCCGGGTACCTCGCAGAGGGCACGGAGTTGGAACATGGCGATGAATCCGCCGCCGACAATGCCGTAACGCAGTTTCTTCATGGGATTGTTCTCCCTGGACCGACAATTCCCGTTGGACGCGTACCTGGGCAGGCCCCCGGGGTGGCCCGGATAGCTCCACTATCCGGGCGGCGCAGCCGCAAGAGGCTGTTTGTGCCGCCCCCGGCCCCTCTTGGACCTTGCGGCACCCCGATTGCAAAGCAATCGGGGCCACCCGGCGGTCCGAAAAATGGCCGCCTGCTGCGGCCGGTTTGCGCCGCACGGTGCGGTCGGTACACTATTCAGTGCTCGCGGGCGAAAATGATTGCAACCCGAAGCGTAAGCGAGGGACGAAACCGCCTGCCTCGCTTACGCTTCGGGTTACAATAGTCGTCGCGGCGAAAGTTCCATTTTCGCCCGCAAACAGTATAACAAGGTACCAATTGAACCGGAAGCCAGTCCTGCATGCCTGAACTGCCCGAAGTCGAAACCATGCGCCGCGGCATTGCCCGCGTGGCCGGCTGCGCCATTCGCGACTTTCGCCGCCCCCGTTCGCGGCTCCAGTCGATCACCATCACCCCGCCCCCGAGCGAGTTTCGCCGGCGAGTGGTCGGCCGGCGGATTGTCGGCGTCGGCAGGATCGGCAAACGGATCGTGCTCGAATTGAACTCGGGTGATCGCATCGTTCTGGCGCCGCGTATGGCGGGGCTAGTCCTGTTGGCCGATCCGCCGGACCGCGGGCACCTCCGCGTGGTTTTCGAACTATCTGGTTTGGCCAAGCAATTGCTGTTTTGGGACCGGCGCGGGCTGGGGGTGGTGCGGCTGGTTTCCGCCGCCGAGTTCGAAGGCCGCTACGGCCCCAAAAAGATCGGGCCCGACGCCTTGGAAATCTCGGCGGCTGAGCTGCGCTCGCGGCTGGCCGCCAGTCGCCGGGCCATCAAGGTGGCCCTGCTGGACCAGCGGGCAGTAGCCGGCATCGGCAACATCTACGCTTCCGAGATGCTGCACCGCTCGGGCATCCATCCGGCCAAGCCCTGCAACCGGCTGAGCCCGCCAGAATGGCGACGACTGCATGCCCAGATGGGCAAGGTGCTCAGGGAGGCGATTCGCCGGCAGGGTTCCACCCTGCGCGACAATACCTACCGCCCCGCCCGCGATGAGCCCGGCGAGTACGAGTTCCGGGTGTATCAGCGTGACGGACAGAGGTGCGGCCGCTGCGGTCGTGGCGAGATCGTGCGGATCGTGCAGGCCCAGCGGTCGACGTTTTTCTGCCCGGCGTGCCAGCGGGATGTCGGCCGGGGGGCTTGCTAACCGCCGAAAATCGGCTATCACAGTAGGAATTGGTATCCTCGTCCTACCCGTAAAGGCCGGTGCCCCCATGAGCAAGAAACTCGAATCCTACCCGCTGGTCGATCGTACCGAGCCGAATCTGCTCGAAGACACGTTTCCCTACGAGTTGCCGCCCTTGATTCACTTCGACGGGCCGATGGTGGAATACATCGACGGGAAGCCGATCAAGTTTGATCCGGCCGGCATCAAGACCCGCGACATCTTCATCACCGACACGACCTTCCGCGACGGCCAGCAGGCCCGGCCGCCTTACACGGCCGACCAGATGGTGCGGATCTACGACCTCTTGGCCAAGCTGGGCGGTCCCCACGGCGTGATCCGCCAGACCGAATTCTTCCTTTATACCAGTAACGACCGAAAGACGTTGGACCGCTGCCGCGAATTGGGGCACCGCTATCCGGAGTGCACCGGCTGGATTCGGGCCGTCAAAGGCGACTTCCGTCTGGTCCGCGACGCCGGGCTGAAGGAAACCGGCATTCTCACCAGTTGCTCCGATTACCACATCTTCCAGAAGCTGAAGTTCAAGAGCCGCCAGGAGTGCATGGACGCCTTCTGCAGCGTGGTCGAGGAGGCTTTTAGCGCCGGCGTGCGGCCGCGCTGCCACCTGGAAGACGTCACCCGCGCCGACATCGACGGCTTCATCCTCCCCTTCTGCGAGCGGCTGATGCGGATGAGCGAGCAGGTGCCGGAGAAGCTCTCGGCCAAGATCCGCCTCTGCGACACGATGGGCTTCGGGGTGAGCTTTCCGGGCGCGGCCCTGCCGCGGAGCATCCCCAAGCTGATCTACAAGCTGAACCACGAGGTGGGCGTGCCCAGCGAGCGGCTGGAATGGCACGGCCACAACGATTTCCACAAGGTCCACGTCAACGCCGCCACCGCCTGGCTCTACGGCTGCGACGCGGTCAACGCCACCTTGTTCGGCTTCGGCGAGCGGACCGGCAACCCGCCGCTCGAGGGCGCCCTCATCGAGTACATCGCCCTGAAGGGCAAACTGCACGGCATTCATCCGCAGACGATCACCGAGCTGGCCGACTATATGCGTTCCATCGGCTTGCCGATCCCCGACCACTATCCCTTGGTGGGTCGCTGCTTCAACACCACCAGTGCCGGCATCCACGCCGGCGGCCTGCGGCGCGACGAACGGATCTACAACATCTTCGACACCACCAAGCTGTTGGGCCGGCCGCCGCGAGTGGCCTTGACCGACAAGAGCGGGGCCGATGGGGTGGCCCACTGGGTCAACGAGTTCTTCGGCCTGAAGGGCGACCACCGCATCAGTGTCATCAAGATGCACAAGCTGGCCCGCTGGGTCAACGATCAGTACGAGAAGCAAGGCCGGCTCACGGCCATTTCCGACGAGGAGATGGAGGCCAAGGTCAAGGAGATCATGCCCGAACACTGGACGAAGCACAAAGGCCGCTAGCCGGCCAAAGCGGTGAAGAATCACCGCACTCCAAAGGTTCGCCTGGTTCCGGCCTGTTCGCTGGACAACTCGACCTATAATATTCTAGCGGTGCGCGAGCTGTTGTCGTCGAGGCCAGCCATGGATTCCCCCGAGCCGTTCGCGGTCTTTGATTGCAGTCTGGTCCGTTGCCCGACCGGGCGGGCGTGCGTGAATCTGCGCGAGCTGCGCGACGCCCTGCAAACCGCTCCGCCGGCGGTGATCGAGCACCACATGATGCACTGCGTGCTGGAGGACCATTTCGCCCTCTACGAGTTCCCCAACGACTTGGCGCGATGGTGTTGGAGCGCCCTGGGCGATCAGATTCTGGCGGAACATCTGGGGGTGGTTGACCCGTACCAACATGCCAGCATCTCCGCCCTGCGCGACCAACTGATGGAGTTCATCGACGAGCGGCTCTGGAAGCTGGAACGGATCCCCTGGTGCCGGCCGGGCTTGGAATTGCACCTCATCCAATCGCGGTTGGTGACCTACGACACCGGCGAGCGGGTGTCGACGCCCGCCGCCCTGGTCGAATCGATCGAACACATGTCGCTCCGGTCGCTGTTCTACCACGTACACCAGGCCCGGCGCCGCAGCGGCGGCAAGAGCGACGATTTTTCGCAGTGGCTGGAAGGGATCGGCGTCGGCGCCGAGGTGGTGCGGCGGATCCGGGCCATCGACTTCTACTTCCTCAATCTGCACCAGTTGCGCGAGGAGCTGCTGGCGGTCTTTCGAGAAACCCTGATGGACCCCCTGGCTATGAAAGGCTCGCTCTGATGAACCTCCTCGATCAGTATGAGCAGGTGGTCGGGCATCAGGAGATCGGGCGGCTTCGCCGGCTGGGCGAGCACTTCGCCGGCAAGCGGATCGTGCACGTGAACTCCACCAAGACCGGCGGCGGAGTGGCCGAAATCCTCGGCTGGATGGTGCCCTTGATGCGCGAACTAGGCATCGAAGCCTCTTGGGAAGTGATCAGCGGTCCGGCCGAGTTTTACAAGGTGACCAAGTCGTTCCACAACGGCCTGCAGGGCTTTCCGGTCGACCTGCACGATCGCGATCTGACCTTGCACTATGAGGTGAATCGGGAGAACGCGGCCCGGCTCGATCTGCACGCCGACATCGTATTCATCCACGATCCGCAGCCGATCTATCTGCCGGAGTTCACCCCGGAGGGACAGGTGGGCCGCTGGGTGTGGCGGTGCCACATCGATGCCTCGAAACCGAACCGCATGGTCTGGAAGCACCTGGAGAAAGCGATCGGCCGGTACCAGGCGGCCGTCTTCTCGATGGCCGCTTTCACCCGGCCGATTAGTTGTCCCATGTTTCTGGTGCCGCCTTCCATCGACCCCTTGAGCGACAAGAACTGTCCGATCCCCGAGGCGGAACGGCTGGAGATGCTGGGCCGGCTGGGCCTCGACGGCCAGCGGCCGCTGCTACTGCAGGTCTCGCGGTTCGACCGCTTCAAGGACCCGTTGGGGGTGATCGAGGCCTACCGATTGTTGAAGCCCTACTATCCGGATCTGCAACTGGCCTTGGCCGGCGGGCCGGCCGCCGACGACCCCGAGGGGGCCGCCGTGCTGGAAGAGGTGATGAACCGGGCCGCCGACGACAAGGAGATCAAGGTGCTCATGCTGCCGCCCGACTCGCATCGCACCATCAACGCCTTGCAGCGCTCGGCGATCGTCGTCTTACAGAAATCGTTGAAGGAGGGGTTTGGACTGACGGTGACCGAGGCGCTGTGGAAGGGCAAACCGGTGGTGGGCGGGGCCTGCGGCGGCATCACCCTCCAGGTACACGATTACCACACCGGCTTCCTCGTCTATTCCCCGCCCGGCGCCGCTTACCGGATTCACTACTTGCTGCGTTACGCCGAGAAGCGGCAGCGGATGGGCAAGACCGGTCACGAGTTCGTCCGCGAGCACTTCTTGTTGACCCGCCAACTCCGCGACTACCTGACGATGTTGCTCTGCCTGGAGCGGCCCGAAGACGAGACGTTTGTGGTGTAGGGCTTCCCGACGAAGGCTATCCCCGCCACTTGCGTGGTACCGGCTACCGAGATAGATTCGATATCCTGGATTTCGTGATATAGAACAAGTTCTGGCTGCCATCCTGACACGATTGACCCAAGGAGGCATTCATGTCCATTGAAATACCACTCAACACCCTATCCGTTTCGGAAAAAGTCCAATTACTGGAACGCGTGTGGGATAGTCTTTGCAGCAAGTCCGGTGACGTTCGGTCGCCGGACTGGCATCGCGAGGTGCTCGAGACCCGAAAGCGACGCCTCGAAGAGGGCCGAGCAACTGTGTCGCCATGGTGCGAAGCCAAGGCCCGGCTGTTGGACGCGGGACGATGATCGTCGACATTTCATCAGATGCCGAGGAAGATTCGGAAGCAGGCCATGAAGCGGGTGTATGAAATCGAAAAGGCCATCGCGCGCAGGACGCAACACGACGCCCAGTAGCCTGGATCGAGATTCACCAAGACGACCTCTTGGCAGATTGGGAACCCGCTAGCGTCGGCGAAGCGGTCTCAAAAATTGATCCGCTCAAATAGAGGCGACTGATGCCGACCGCCGCCACCCCCGGTTGTGCCAGGCGGCAACCCCCGTTATAATCAGTTCCCGCGTTCGACGCCGTATCACATCTGGCCCGCAGTGAGGGGGTGCGCCGATGAGGGTCTGGCCAGGTCGTCCCTACCCGCTGGGCGTCACTTGGGATGGCGGGGGCGCGAATGTGGCCCTCTTCTCCGAGTCGGCCAGCAAGGTCGAGTTGTGCCTGTTCGACTCGCCCAAGGCCGAGCGCGAGTCGGAGCGGATTGCCCTTCCGCACTATACGGACCTCGTCTGGCACGCCTACCTGCCCGACCTTCAGCCCGGACAGCTCTACGGCTTCCGCGTCCATGGCCCCTATGATCCTCAAAAGGGCCATCGCTGCAACCCCAACAAGGTGCTCCTCGATCCCTACGCCAAAGCCATCGGCCGGGATGTCGCCTGGTTCGACGAGATGTTCGGCTACCGGATCGGCGATCCGGCCGAAGACTTGTCGTTGGACGACCGTGACAATGCGGCCTTCGCGCCGTTGGCCTGTGTGATCGATCCGGCCTTCACTTGGGGCGAAGACCGCCGTCCCTGCACGCCTTGGCATCGCACCGTAATCTATGAACTGCACGTGAAGGGATTCACGCAACTCCATCCCGATGTGCCCGAGCCGCTCCGCGGGACCTATTTGGGCATCGCTTCAGAAGCGGCCATCGCCCACCTGAAGAAGATCGGCGCTACCGCGGTGGAGCTGATGCCGGTGCACCACCACGTCGACGACCGCCACCTGGTCGCCAGAGGCCTGCGCAACTATTGGGGCTACAATACCCTGGCCTTCTTCGCCCCCGACCTCCGCTACGTGTCCCGCGAGCCCGGGGCCGAATCGGTCCGCGAGTTCAAGCGGATGGTCCATGCCCTGCATTCCGCCGAGATCGAAGTGATCCTCGACGTGGTCTACAACCACACCGCCGAAGGCAATCACCTCGGTCCGACGCTCTCGCTCCGCGGCATCGACAACGCCGCCTATTATCGCACCGTGGCCGACAATCCCCGCTACTACATGGATTACACGGGCTGTGGCAATACGCTCAACATGCGGCATCCGCGGGTGCTGCAATTGATCATGGATAGCCTCCGCTATTGGGTGCTCGACATGCACGTCGACGGCTTCCGCTTCGATCTGGCCAGCGCGCTGGCCCGCGAGCTGCACGAAGTCGATAAGCTGGGGGCCTTCTTCGACATCATCCGCCAGGATCCGGTCCTCTCGCAGGTCAAGCTGATCGCCGAGCCTTGGGACCTGGGCGAAGGCGGCTACCAGGTAGGCAGTTTTCCGGTGGGATGGACCGAGTGGAACGGCAAGTACCGCGACGCCATCCGCCGTTTCTGGCGCGGGGACGGCGGGGCGGTGTCGGAGTTCGCCACCCGCCTGTGTGGCAGCAGCGACCTCTACGAGCACAGCAGCCGTCGCCCTTACGCCAGCATCAACTTCATCACGGCCCATGACGGATTCACCCTGCAGGACCTGGTGAGCTACAACGACAAGCACAACGAGGCCAACGGCGAAAGCAACGGCGATGGCTCCTCCAATAATCTCAGTTGGAATTGCGGCGTCGAAGGGCCGAGCGAGGACCCGGCGATCGGCGGGCTGCGCAGCCGCCAGAAGCGCAACCTGATCGGCACTCTGTTGCTCTCTCAGGGAGTGCCCATGATGCTGGCCGGCGACGAACTGTCGCACACCCAACACGGAAACAACAACGCCTATTGCCAGGACAACGAAATCAGTTGGCTGGCTTGGAAGCTCACCGATGAGGAACAGGAGTTTTTCGAGTTCGTCTGCCAACTGATCCAGCTCCGGCACGACCAGCCGGTGTTGCACCGCCCGCAGTTCTTTCAGGGCCGGGCGCTTCGCGGCATGAAGGACCTTTCCTGGTTCGAGCCTTCCGGCGAGGAGATGACCGACGAGAGTTGGAACGCCGGTTTTGTCCGTTCGCTCGCCGTCCGCCTGGCGGGCGATGTGATCGACGACGTCGACGAGCGCGGCGAGCGGCTGGTGGGCGACACGTTGATGGTGCTCTTGAGCGCCCACGACGGCGAAATCAGCTTTTGTCTTCCGCCCGCCGGGGTCGAGTCGGCCTGGGAGGTCATCGCGGATACGGCGGCCCCGCAGCGCCGCGGCGCCACCGTGCCTGCCGACGGCCTCTACGCCCTGCACTCCCGATCGCTGGCAATCCTCAAGACCAAGACCCCACAGAAGGCCGAGTGAACTTCGTCGAGAGGGCCGTGTCATGCCGACTGATCCGGTGCATTTGCCCCAGGGTGCGCTTCGCCAACCCGACGGGTCGGTCGTGTGGCGGGTGTGGGCGCCGCGCAGCGACACCGTCAGCTTGATCCTTTCTCCGTCGGGCAAGCCTCCCTCCACGAGTCCCGTGGAGTGGCCCATGGAGCCGGCCGGCTTCGGCTATTTCGTCCACCGGGAACCCCAGGTCGCGGAGGGGCTCCGCTACCTTTACCGCCTGGCCGACGGTCACGACTACCCGGACCCGGCCTCTCGTTGGCAGCCCGACGGCGTGCAGCGCCCCTCAGCCGTGTTTTCGCCACAGCAACACGTGTGGTCGGATTCCGACTGGGGCGGCATTGCCCTCGAGGACCTGGTGATCTACGAATTGCACGTGGGCACCTTCACCGCCGAGGGGACCTTCGAGGCGATCATCCCGCGACTGGCTGCCTTGCGGGAGCTGGGCGTGACTGCCATCGAGCTCATGCCGGTCGCCCAATTCTCCGGCGATCGCAATTGGGGCTACGACGGCGTTCATCCTTACGCGGCGCAGGCCAGTTACGGCGGCCCGCGCGGGCTGCAGCGCCTGGTCGACGCGGCCCACGGCGAGGGTCTTGAAATAATCCTCGACGTGGTCTACAACCACCTCGGTCCGGAGGGCAACTACTTCGACCGGTTTGCCCCCTACTTCACCGACCGCTACCGCACCCCGTGGGGCCACGCCATCAATTTCGACGGCCCGGAAAGCGACGCCGTGCGGCAACTGGTGATCGACAACGCCTGCACGTGGGTCCGCGATTTCCACGTCGACGGGCTGCGCTTGGACGCCGTGCACGCCATCTACGACTTCTCTGCCCGGCACATCCTGGCCGACCTTCAGGCCGCGGTGCAAGGCGAAACCTCGCGGTGCCAACGCCGCGTCCAGGTGATTGCC
>JAJYGU010000284.1 GCA_021784975.1 Planctomycetota bacterium | reverse complement strand
GCCGACGGGGGGAGGTCCCGCGCCGATGGCGGTCGAGAAGTCCAAGTCCGCTATCCCCAACAGTGTTGTCGATGCGACCACTGCGTGGCAATCTGTCCGGAAACTGCCCTTGCCGACGACGAACTGCCCGCTGAAGAGTTTGCCCCGCTCCCTCCGGTCCAAGTTCCGCCGGAACAGCTCAGAAATCTCCTGCTTTCCCGGAGGTCGATCCGGGCATTCCAAGACAAACCGGTCCCCAAGAAGGTGGTCGAACAACTCATTGAGGCCGGCGTTCATGCGGGCACGGCCTCCAACGGGCAGACCGAGGGCTTCCTCATCCTTCAAGACCGCAAGACGCTGGCGGACCTCGAACGACTGGTGGTCGAGGTCTTGTGGAAGGCGGGCCTGAAATACCTTGGCAATCGACTTGGCCGCCGGCTGGTGCAAATGAAGCTCGGCGGCGAGATGGTCCGCCAGATAACGCCCTATCACCACATCATCCAAAATCGCAGGAAGGACCGCCGGCTGGCGGGAATGGTCTTTCGCAACGCGCCGCTGGTAATCGTCGGCCACGGGCTGAGGACCAATTACGACGCCGACGCCAACTGTACCATTGCCACCCGAAACATGGAGATCATGGCCGCCGCCATGGGGTTGGGAACCTGCTGGGTGGGCTTTCTGCGGTCGGCCGCCCACCATTCGCGGAGGATCGGCGGGTATTTGGCAGTCGCCGAGGACCGTAACATATACAGCGCCATCATGGTAGGATACCCGAAGCATGCCTATACCAAGGCGATTCCCCGCAAGCACCGGGAGGTCCGCTGGATCTGAGCCGCTCCCCAGGGTGTTGCCCTGGCCTGAGCGAACGTCAGGCCTACGGCCGGACCGTGGCCGAGCGATGCTGTCCTTCCGCACTCTCCTGCTTGCCGCCATAGCACTGGCGTGCTTCGGCGGTTCTCCGGCCTGGGCCATTATTCCCTCGGATGCCTTGTTGCAGCGGCTGCGCCCTGAACCGGGACGCCTGGTCAGCGATTTCGCCGGGCTGTTGTCGCCGACGGAACAAGAAGTGGTCGAGCAACGGCTGCTGGAGGTAAACCAGAAGACCGGGGCACAATTTGCCGTGGTCACGCTCAAGTCGCTGGAAGGAGGCCAGATCGACGATTTCGCGGTCAAGCTGTTCAAGAAGTGGGGCATCGGCGAGAAAGCGAAGGACAACGGAGTGCTGCTGCTGGTGGCCCTCCACGAGCACAAGGCGCGGGTCGAGGTCGGCTACGAACTGGAGCCGATCCTACCGGACGCCCTGGCGGGCCGGGTGCTCGACGAACAACTCTTCCCCGCCTTCAAACAGCATCGCTACGCTGCCGGGATCCTCGCGGCTGTCAATCGGGTTGCCGCGATCATCGAGCGCGGCGAGCCGGCGAGGTCGCACCAGCCCGTGGGCCGGCCTAAACTGGCGCCGGCGCTGATCGGGTTGTTCTTGCTCTTTTCGTTGCTGCTGGTCTCTATCGGGTTCGCCGCGGCTGGGGCTGCGTGCGCCCGAAAGAAAGCCGTTCCGGCAGTGGCGGGTTTCGGCATCGGCGGCCTGCCGCTTCTGGTGGCTCTTTTGGTGTCCGGCGCGGTATTTGGTATGTTGCTGTTTATGGGCGCCGTCTTCTTCGTAGGGTGTTTCGGCGCATCGAAAGTGGATATGGAAAGAGGAACCAGGACTCGGCGAGGCCCCAGAAGTCCTTTCTGGGACTGGGCTGGTTCGGGCTTTGGTGGCGGCGGGTTCGGGGGCGGTGGCTTCGGCGGCTTTAGTGGCGGCGGATTTGGTGGCGGATTTGGTGGAGGTGGCGGCGGCGGGTTCGGCGGCTTCGGCGGCGGATGCTCCGGCGGCGGAGGCGCCAGCGGAGGCTGGTAGGCCCTTAGGGACTGTCCCAATTTTCCTGAGAGGAGGTCAGAAAAATGGGACTGTCCCTTTCTGCCTCACCTAGCGAAAGGATGAACGTAATGACTCCCGAAGAGCTGGTCGAACAGGTCAAAAAGGCCCTGCCCGGAAAACTGTGCTCTGCCATCCTCTACGGTTCGGCGGCCGCCGGTGATTTCGTCCTCGGCCGGTCGAACTACAACGTGCTGCTGGTGATCGACGGTGTGGGCGTGGCGGAACTGAACGCCCTGGTCAGGCCGTCAGCCCAATGGACCAAGGCCGGCCACCGGCCGCCGTTGCTGTTTGCCCGCGGCCAACTGCGCAGCTCGGCCGACATCTTCCCCATCGAGCTGTTGGACATGCGGCAGTCGCGGCGGGTGCTTTTTGGCGATGATCCTTTGGCGGACCTGACTGTCGACCAAGAGCAACTGCGGCTGCAAGTGGAACGAGAACTGAAAGAAAAGCTGCTGGCCCTGCGCGAAGGATACCTGTTGACCGGCGGCAAGTCACGGCACGTGGCGGCCTTGCTCAGCTCCTCGCTGGCCGGGTTCCTGGTCCTTTTTCGTGCCGCCCTGCGGCTGTTCCAAGCGGAAGTGCCGGCGGCGAAGCTCGATGCCCTGCCGCTTTTGGCCAAGCACATCTCCTTTGACCCGCAGCCGCTGTTGACGGTCCATGATCTCAAACACCGGCGAGCCAGCGCACGGAAAATCTCCGTGCCGACCCTTTTCGAATCGTACCTGAAAACCATCGAACGGGTGACCGAGGCCATCGACCGTCACCTTCATCCCCAGACCTGAGGAGCGTTGCCATGAAGAAAGGCCTCGTAATCGTGTTGGGCGTGGTGGCCGCGATCGGAATAATGATTATCGTGATGATCGCCGGGTTCATCGGCATCAACAATAATCTCGTGGCCTTGCAGGAGAATGTCCATTCCCAGTGGGGGCAGGTGGAGACGGTATTGCAGCGACGCTATGACCTGATTCCCAACCTGGTCAACACGGTGAAGGGCTACGCCGCCCACGAAAAGGGCGTGCTCGAGGAAGTCACCCGGCTGCGAAGCCAGTGGGGGAGTGCGAAGACGATTGACGAAAAAGTCAAGGCGGCCGATCAGTTGGAAGGCGGGCTTTCCCGCTTGCTGCTGGTGGTCGAGCGGTATCCCGATCTGAAGGCCAACGCCAACTTTCGCGACCTCCAATATGAGTTGGCCGGCACGGAGAACCGCATCGCGGTGGAACGGCAGCGGTATAACGACGCGGCCCGCGCCTACAACACCGCCGTCCGCCAGTTCCCGGCCAGCTTCGTGGCCTCTCTGCGTGGGTTCACCGCCAACGCGCCCTATTTCGAGGCCGTAGCCCCGGCCAAAGAGGTTCCCAAGGTCGACTTCGGCACGGGAAAATAGCGCAACGACGGATGATTGACGGCCGCATCGTAGCCCGAAGCGTCAGCATCGTAGCCCGAAGCGTCAGCATCGTAGCCCGAAGCGTCAGCATCGTAGCCCGAAGCGTCAACATCGTAGCCCGAAGCGTCAACATCGTAGCCCGAAGCGTCAACATCGTAGCCCGAAGCGTCAACGAGGACGGCCACAGGACTTAGCCTCGCTTACGCTTCGGGTTACGACCCATTTTGCATTTTCACTCCGTTTGTGAGGCCGGGGGTTCCCACCGTTTGGTCACGTCCCAGTCGCTTTGCCGACCGTAGGGCTTCGTCGGCTGAAGCGTAAAAAGCTTCCGCATCGGGCAAATCGTTTCGCGAGGCCACCCGGTAGCCCGCGCTGGCGGTGACTACCGGCAAGTTATGCCGCACCAGACGAGCCGGCAGGGCGGTTCGCAGCCGCTCCACCACCGAACCGGCGTCGGTCGCGTCCGGCAGGGCCAGCAACAGGCCGAACTCATCGCCGCCCAGCCGGGCGACAAGATCTGCTTGCCGCAGGTTGGCCGCCGCTGCTTCGCCGGCCTGGCGGAGCACCTGGTCGCCCACCGCATGGCCGTGGATGTCGTTGATCGATTTGAAGTGATCGAGGTCGAGGATCGCCAGACAGAGCGTCGGTTGGCTGCCGCTGGCCAGCCGCCGTTCCAGCCCCTCGTCCCACGCCCGGCGATTCGGCAAACCGGTCAATGGGTCGGTCATGGCCTCATCGCGGAACCGGCGGCGGAGGGCCGCCTCGGCGTCCAGCCGCTGCTGCAAGCGCGAAACCCTGGCCACCAGCCGGCAGGCCAGCAGCAGTTCACGGGCGGTGGCGTCGGCGGGCAGGTCCACTTCGTCGGGTGGGCAGAAGGGGACAGTCCCATTTTTGTGGCCTCCTGCCACAAGAATCGGGACAGTCCCCGGGCTGCCGGTGTTCACCTCGGCCCCGCCGATGCGGATTATTCCGCAGCCGCAGTTGCTCACCTCGGCAACAGCGTCGGCCACGACCACGTCGGGGCACGCGCCGGGCGGCAATCCGTCGGATCCCAGCCAAAGCTCCGCGGCGAGCGGCCGGAGCGTTTCCGCCCAACGCCGCGCCAGCGACTCCTGGTGAGTCCGTATCAAGATGCGCAGCTTCTGGGGCTCGTGCATGCTCTTTATTATAGCTAGCGGGGCTGTCGAAGTTTGTTGTCCGCCGGCAGTTCTCGTAGCCTCGAAACCAACCACGGCAATCTGTCGCGATCTGGCCACTTTCGCTCGTACGCCGTTTCCTATAGAATCACACCGGCACGATCGAGGAGGCAATGATGGTGACGGCCGCTGAGGAGCTGGGTCCGGTTCCCGATCTCTGGAAACGCCGGCATTTGCTGGCCTTGGAGGACCTCTCGGCGGAAGAAATCTCGCTGATTTTCGACAAAGCCGAGGTTTTCAAGCGGGCAATGGCCGCCGGCCAACGGAAGATTCCCGTCGTGACCGGCAAGACCTGCGTCAATCTGTTCTTCGAGAACTCGACTCGCACGCGGAACAGCTTTTCGCTGGCTGCCCGGCGGCTGGGCGCCGACACGGTCGACTTCTCGGCTTCGACCAGCAGCCTCTCCAAGGGCGAAACCTTCATCGACACCGCCAAGAACATCGAGGCCATGGGCATCGACCTGGTGGTAGTTCGCCACCACACGCCGGGCGCGCCCCAGTTGCTGGCCCAGAACCTCAACTGCGGGGTGATCAATGCCGGCGACGGTCCGCATGAGCATCCCACCCAAGGTCTGCTGGACATCCTGACCATCCGCCAGCGTTGCGGGCGGGTTGCCGGGCTGACGGTGGCCCTGGTGGGCGACATCGCCCACAGCCGCACCGCCCGGTCGAACATCTGGGGTTTGAAGAAGCTCGGGGCCCATGTGATCGTCTGCGGGCCGTCCACCTTGGTGTCGCCGCGCTGGGCCGAACTGGGCGTGGAATACTCCTACAGCCTCGACGACATCTTGCCGCGGGTCGACGTGCTGAACCTGCTGCGGATTCAATTCGAGCGGCAGACCACCCGCCCCTTCCCTTCGGTGCGGGAATATGCCCACTTGTATGCCATGGACCGTCAGCGGCTGGCGAAGACCAAGCCCGACATCTTGATTCTTGCCCCGGGGCCGATCAATCGCGGCGTGGAGGTCACGCCCGACGTGGCCGACGGCCCGCACTCGGCCATTCTCGAACAGGTCACCAACGGCGTGGCCGTGCGGATGGCCGTGCTCTGGCTGATCCTCGGCGAGCGGGCACCCGTCAAATGATGCCGCCGTGGGTCCGCAGCGGGGTGCAATGATCGGGCATATCAAGCATCCAGAAGCGTTCCCATTCGTCCAGGAAGAGGCGCAGGTTTTCCGAGGTGTACATCAACTCCTGCGTGCGGCGAGCCGGGTCGCCCGAGTAGGCCGGCAGGATGCAGCCGCCGGTCGCGCTCACCAGCAGACCACAGGTCACGGCCAACAGAAGGCTACGCATAAGACATTTCCTCCGTGAAATGCTGTTCTGGCAAAAAGGCGGCGCCGGCCATGGCGCGTCACGATGATTCCTGGCTTCCCTCGTAGCTCGGGGCGGAACCGGCCGGTTGGGGCTGCGGCTCCTTGGGCGCCGACTTGGCGCGGGCCACCCGTGCCGCTACCGCCGCCTGGCGCTCCAACTCCTTGACCCGTTCCTCCATCTCCTTGCCCGGCTTAAAAGTGACCACGAACTTCTCGGGCACAAAGACCTTGTCGCCGGTGCGCGGGTTGCGGGCCTTGCGCGGGGCCCGGCGTTTGACCTCAAAGACTCCGAAGTTTCTTAGCTCAATGCGGTGTTCCGCCACCAACGCCTCGACGATCGCATCGAAGGTCTTCTGGACGATTTCCTTCGTCTGCAACTGCGTCAACCCGATTTCCTCGGAGATGGTGCGGACGATCTCTTTCTTGGTCACGACTCATATCTCCTGTGAGACGGGTCGCCGATATCTGCAGGCCAGATGCCGCAAAGGCTTGACGAATCTGCTCCAAGTGTAGATGCCGCAACGACTAGTGTCAAGGTCAGTATACGCGATCGCCCGGTTGGTCCGAGTGGCGGTGAGCCCCCGGACCGGCGCGTCGCTGCTGGCCAGCCGCTCGGAAGCATAGACGTAAGTCATTGCACTACAACAGCTTATGATTTCAAGACTGCCGAACAGCGAAACTGGCGTCCCAAGTCTTTGCGTGAAAACGACTTGCGACTTGAGTTTCACATTCGCTTTCCGCGAGCCACCAGCCGGCCAGCACGCTGGCGGCTGGCCGTCTCAGCGCGTCGTGGTTCTTATCGGCCACAGTGACCGGAAAACTTTACCCAGATCGCCCAATCCGAAAAACCGATAAAATATACCGCCGGCCGGGATCGTCGAAATGATTGACCAGCCGCAGAAGGACGCCAACAATTCAGTCGCCTGGACCCTGTTGCGAGGATGACCGCGTGGAACTCGTCTGGTTTCTTCTGATTGGCTTGGTTGCCGGCTGGCTGGCCGGTCAGTTGATGAAGGGCGGTGGCTTTGGCGTACTGGGCGACCTCGTGGTAGGTGTGATCGGCGCTTTGGTGGGAGGCTTTCTCTTCAACCTGTTGGGCCTGTACGCCGGCGGATTACTCGGCCGTCTCATTGAAGCCACCTGCGGGGCGGTAGTGTTGCTGTTCTTGTTGCGGCTGCTCAAGCGGGCCTGATCGGAGTAGGCCCGAGGCCTCGGTCCCATCGATCTTGATGCCCGTCCGCTCTAAACGGCCGTCCAAGAACAAGTTGGGGACTGTCCCAATTTTCGTCCGACGAAAATGGGACTGTCCCCTTGGCGAAAGTGGAAGTTATTAACGGACGGCCGCTAAGTCCTTCACCTGCCGGATGCGAATGTCAGATAGAAGCCGGTTGGGGGCCCTGTCCTGAATTTTGTGTCAGTTGGCTGCGCCGAAGGGGACAGTCCCATTTTTGTGTCCTCCTGACACAAAAATCGGGACAGTCCCGGTTGGGCGACTCGAACACCCCGCCCAACTCAGGCTGTCGGGCCAGCAGATCGAACGTTTCTTGGGCTGCCTCCAAGACACGGATCGCCGAGTGTGGACTGTCTCGCTGAATGTAGCCGGCAAGTTCGTCGAGGTCGTTGACCGCCGCTTCTCGCAGCCGAAACCTGACTCATGGTCATCTCCCCACTACCTGTGCAAAATTTTAATGGAGATGGCATATTTTGTCAAAGTATGTCAACGCGCCGGCCCAGAGCACTGCGAAACAAGGAAACGTCCGCTCAAACCCGTACAACTTCCAGATGCGCCCGGATCTTTTCCAGTGGCACCAGCGGGCCACGGTTGCAGCCCGGGCAGCGCTCCGCGATGCCCTTCCAGGCGGCCGGCGAGGCGAGGTTGGAAGACCAGAACGGCCAGGTGCGACACTGGCGGGGCCGGGCCGTGTAGACCCGGCAGCGGCGGCTCTGGTTGTCGAAGAACACGCAGTCGCCGTTGCCATATTCAATCAGGCTCTTGCGGACGCCGATGCTCCGCACGTACTTGCGCCGAAAGGCCTCGGCCGCGAGCCCCAAGGCCGCTGCCATCGCCTCGATTTCCTGTTTGTTCACCCAGACATAGCCCGGCGCGCCCGTACAGCAATCGCCGCACCCCGCGCAGGCGAACTTCAGACCTTCTCGATACCACAACTGGCTCATGTAACCCGCAACTCCTCATTCGGCTGAGCCAGCAGGCCGCCGATCTCCGGCATCAAACCATAGGCCAGGGCAAGCAACTTGATGGGATGGAGGGTAGGCTTATTGGTCCCCTGTTCCATTTGGGTCTTGCAGGCCGAGCACTCGGTGGTCCCGGCGTTGAGGGTGGAATCGCGGAGGCGGGAAATCAGCTTCCAGCCCGCCCGAAGGCTGCTGCGGAAGTTGTAATCCAGCAGCCCAAAGGTGCCGGCCATGCCCGAGCAACCGGCTTCGATGTGCCGTACGGTCAGGCCGGGGATCAAGCCCAGCAAGTTCTCGCCCGGCGTTCCAATCCGCAAGGCCCGCAGATGACAGGGAGTATGATAGCCCAGCACGTAGCTCAGCGGGCGGAAATCGAGTTGCAGTTGCCCGCGGGTGTGCATCGACCAGAGGTAGCTGCAGGCCTCGCGGCTGTTGGCGGCCAGCAGTCGGGCATCGTCATCGTCGATCAGTTGCGGATATTCGTGGACCAGGCACAGGGCGGCGGCGGGCTCGGTAGCCACCACGTGATAGCCCTGCCGCACGGCTTCGGCCAAGACCGACACGTTGTGTCGCGCCAAGCCGCGGGCATGGTCCAAGGCGCCGCAGGCGATCGAGGCCATGCCGGCCTGTTTCTGGCCGGGGTGCACGTACACCGCCACCCCATTGTGCTCGAGCACGGCCACCAGGGCCTCGGCCAGTTGCGGATCGAAGTAGTTGGCGTAGACATCGACGAAGTAGACGACTTTCTGGCCGCTACGCCGCGAAGGCCGGGTCAACCGCCGCCGGGCCGCGCGGCGCAAGAAACTCCGCGAGGCCACCCGCGGCAGCTTCCGCCCTTGGGCGATGCCCATGGTCTTCTCCATGAGCCACCGCATCTGCCGATTTCCCAGGGCCCAGTTGGCAACCGGGGCCACCATGCCGCCGAACATCCCCAGCAGGTCCAGCCGGGTGACAAACCATTCGGTCAGCGGCAGACCGTTCGATTCGACATAGGCGGCCTTGCTCTCGCGGGCCAGCCGCGGGATGTCCACCGCCGCCGGACATTCCAGCCGGCAGGCATGGCAATGGACGCACAAGTCGGCAATCGCCTTGCACTCGCTAGTGGTCAGATGCATCAGGTCGAGCTTGCCGGTAAGGATGCCGCGGAGCAAGTTGGCCTTCGCCCGCGGCGAGGCATCCTCCGCCGGGCCGGCCCGGAAAATGGGACACATCCGCAACGGCAGCTCTTGGGTGCGGCAGTCGCCGCAGCGGTTGCAGGCCTCGACGGCGTCGGCCACCCGCGCGGGCTGCCAGTTCAGTTGCAACTCGATCAGGCTCCGCATGGAGGGCGCCTCGCCAGCCTGCCGCGGCGGGGCCGAGGCGGCCGCGCCGAGGATCGGCGGCCGCACGTACCGGGTAAGCAAGTCCGAGTCGTCGCCCACAATCTTGCCCGGATTGAAAATGTTCTCGGGATCGAAAATGCGTTTGACCTCGGCGAACACCTCATAGAGCGGGCCGGCCTGCCGGCGGACAAACCCAGTGCGGCTCAGCCCGCAGCCATGCTCGCCGCTGATGGTTCCTTCCACCGCCAGCACTTGTTGGTAGAGCTCGTCGGCCAAAGGCCGCAGGCGGCCGACGTCTTCCGGGTTCGACAGATCG
>JAJYGU010000217.1 GCA_021784975.1 Planctomycetota bacterium | reverse complement strand
CGGGTGGTACTGGACCTGGCTGCGGGTGCGGAGGCGGGTGCTCTCTTCGCCTGAGTATCGGGTGGAGTTCGACAAGCTGGAGATCACGCCGCTGCCCAAATGGATCCGCCGCAGCAACGTTCGCGCCGACGTGTTTCGCCAACTCATCGGCCAAGGCCCGCTGAACATCATGGACGAAGATTTGCCGCAGCGCATCGCCGCCGCCTTCGCCCAGCATCCTTGGGTGTCGAAGGTGTATTCGGTGAGGAAGCAGCCGCTGGGCGGCGTGAAGGTCGAGTTGGCTTATCGCCGGCCGGTGTGTGCGGTCGAGACCGCGCAGTTGCCGCTGCCCCTGCCCGTGGATGAGGAGGCCGTATTGTTGCCGGGCGACGACTTTTCGCCGCTGGAGCTCAACGCCTATCCGCGGCTGACCGGAGTCGATAGTGTGCCCGCTGGGCTGGCCGTCGGACAGCGCTGGAAGGATGCTCGCGTGATCGGAGGCGCCGAGATTGCCGCCGCACTGAATCCGGTCTGGAAGGAGTTGCAGTTGCAACGCATCCAACCAACCCAGCCGGGGACTGCCCCCTCATACGCATCTGGCCGAATGGCCCTCGCCGGCTCGCGCGACCACTCAGGAGGCTGGGTTGCCGATGGATCGAGCGCCGCCGAGTCGGTCCCCATGGCCAGCATCGCCGGACCGGCCCGAAACAGGGGACACGGGCCAGCGGAGGCTGCCAACGGCCGCCCGTCGGGCGAGTGCAGGTTCTGGCTGGTCACTCGCGGCGGCAGGTCCATCTACTGGGGTTACGCGCCGGGCGCCAACGTGGCCGGCGAATTGCCGGCCGTCGACAAGATTGCCCGGCTGCGAAGGTACTTGGCCGATCACGACTCTTTCGAGAGCTCAAACCGGCAGCCACTCGACGTCCGTGCAATGCGGCCGGGGGCGGCGCGATGAATGGCCTTAGACGATATTGCGCGGTTGCTCCGCGTTGCGTTTGTTGCCCTCGGCGGGCGACTGGGACTCGTCATTCGCGGCAACCTGCTCCCTAAGCTCTTCGCGCACGATGGGCAGGTCGTGGGGGGCCTCGATGCCAATGCGGACGATTCCCTGGGCAACCCGCACTACGGTCACCGAGATATTCTCGCCGATCCAGATCTTCTCGCCAACCTTGCGTGACAGCACCAGCATCGTGCGGTTCCTTCGCCCTGCATTGTACCGCCCATTAGGCCAGTATGAAGATAGCAACGACAGCATCCCGGCACAAGGGGGGGTGGTATGCGGCTGGCCGCATGGAATGAAACGTCTAGCGGCCGACGGAACGTCGGTCCGGCAGCGGCTAAACTTTCACTTCGCGCCGCGACGTTCCAATCCCCGATTGGGCCGAGGCAGCCCACCGGAAAATCTCGCTTCATTTCGGGGGCGGCGGAAGCGACAGTGGCGGTGTGCCCTTGGCCTGAGGCATGGCGGCGTATTGGCGGAGCAAACACCAGGTGGTTTGAAACTCCGGCCGCTGGCTGAGCGACCGATAGCGGGGGTCCGCGGCCACCGACGCGAACCGATCCAGGGAAACCCGCACGGCCTGAACCGCAGGCGGACGATCGCCCGAGTAGAGTTCGGCGGGCAGGGCCAAGTAGGCCCGCCACGAAGCATCGACGATCGCGGCGAGTTGCTGCGATGAGGCGGCCAACTGGCGGCACAGGGCTTGCCGATCGGCGGGAACCGGGGCGAGATTGGCGATGGCGGGGGCCGGGTTCACAAACGCCGGAACCGGGACGCAGGTGTACTTGTCGAGCTGTTGCAGCAGCCGGCAGGCCGAAGGTGGCAAACGGGGGTTCGGTTGGTTGGGAGCATTGCCGAGCGACTGGTAGTAGGCGCTGGTGGCGGCCTGATCAACGTTGAGCACCGCTCCGTCCAGGGCCACGCCGGCAAACAGCCCGCGGCTCCGCGAATAGGAGTAGATCTCCGCCTTCAAGGCACCGTCGGTGGCAGCCTCAGCCTCCCGTCCCACCGGGCCGGCGGCGGCCGAGACGTGGGCACCGATGGTGAACTTGCCCCGCATCAGGTGTTGCAGGCTACTCTTGGTGCGAAAGACCAGCACCAGGTCGGTGCCCTGCACCCCGATCTGCCAACCCACGCTGGCGCCGGTAATCTCCACGAACATGGGCGGCTTCCAGCGGTTCGATTCGTCACGGACCACGATCACGCCCCGCCCGTAGCGAACGCCGATGATGAACCCGCCTTTGAGCATCCCGGGGATGATGACGATCCCTTCGGCCTTGGCCAGCAGGCTTTCGGCGATGCCTCGCCCGGGAATGGACATGATGTCGCCGAGCACCTCGGCGGCCGAGTCAACCACGAGGGCGTCGTGGCTCGGCTCCAGTCCAGGTGTGGCCTGCCCGGCCGCCAGCCGCAGTGACCAAAGCAGGGTAGGCAGGGTCAAGAAAATCAAGACATGCGGTCGGGTCTTCATGACGGGCCCTCACGGACTGTTGCTGCCACACCGCCAAACGCGGCCGAAGGTTACAACAGCAGCGTAAGCGAGTCAAGTCGAGAAGAGCGGACGACAGCAACGGTCCGGGGAAAATGGGCGCCAGGCCCACGCGTGCCGTGGGCAGGGCGCCCGCGCGCCAACCCTGTCCCGCACCCCGCCACTACGGATTTCCGGCTACCTGGGATGGCCCCGGATTGAAATCAAATGCCACTGAATTGGCCTGGCCGGCCGTCAAGGTGACCGTCTTGGTGTCCTGCTGGACCCGGCCGTTGCGGACTACTTTGGCGCAAACCACATAGCTGTAGACCAGGCCGGGCGCTAAGCCGTTGGAAACGTAGCGCCGCTGGGTGCCGGTGCTGCGGGTTTCGCGACCGTTGATGGTCACTTTGGCGTCGGCCGGGACCGAGACCGTCAGCGTGCCACTACCTTGCGTGGAAGCGACGGCACTCTTCGCGGCCGGGCCCGACTGGCTCGGCGCGGCCGGTGTCGAGGCAGGGCTGGTCGAATTGGACGCCACCACTACGGGCTGATACCCGTCGTAAGCCCAACCGCCGCACCAGCCGCAGCCGTACCCGTTATAGTAGGGTGGGTAGTAGCTGCTCCAGCCGCAGTCGTAGCAACCGTAACGAGCCAAGCAGCCATAGCCCCAGCCGTAATAGCCCGGCCACCAGCCGCTATAATAGCCGCCCCAACCCCAGCCACCACAGCCCCAACATCGGGCATCGGCGTGAGGCGCCGTCCCCAAGAGGATTGCCGCCACCGCCCCAGAAATCAACCAACTTTTCCAGTTTTGACGATTCATATGCTTTTGACTCCTCTTTCAAAAGGACCGGCAGAAATACCCAACCCTTGCCATAACACTAGCGCGGCCGCTGAAAAAGACAAGCCCTCTAGTGAGGTTTCAAGGCGGCGATTGGGCCCGAGAGCGATGCCATTTGCTGCTCCACCCGGTCGAAGGTCGCTCGGTTTCCCGCTATACTGGCGTGCAAAGACGCTATGGGTGGCCTTCGTAATCCGGCCGGCACATAGCCGATCCTTCTGCCCTGTGAGCAAATCACCATTTGGGCCGACGTGCCGTCGGCCGCTAGACGCCTCGCCCCTGGCACCCGGCCCCTGGTCCCTGACCCCTGATCCCTCCCCATGCGGCAAGACCCCCTCGAAGAAATTCGCCCGCAGTACGACGTCGTGGTCATCGGCGGCGGTCTGGGCGGCATGACGGCCGCCAATACCCTTGCCAGGGCGGGCCACTCTGTCCTCCTGGCGGAGCAGCATAGCAAACTGGGAGGGCTGGCCACCTGGTTTCGTCGCGGCGATGGGCACATCATCGACGTGGCCCTGCACGGTTTCCCGGTCGGCATGATCAAGAGTTGCCGCCGCTACTGGAACGCCGAGATTGCCGATTCCATCGTGCAATTGAAGGACATCCGCTTCGACAATCCGATGTTCTCCCTTTCCACCACCTTCGACCGCCAGGATTTCACCCGCCTGTTGGTCGAGCGATTTGGCATCGCGCCGAAGGTGGTCGGCGAGTTCTTCGAGGCGGCCCGGAAGATGAACTTCTACGACGATCAGGCGGTCACCACCGGCCAGCTCTTCGACCGCTTCTTCCCGGGACGCGAGGACGTAGTGCGGTTATTGATGGAGCCGATCACGTACGCCAATGGCTCTACGCTGGAGGATCCCGCCCAGACCTATGGAATTGTGTTCTCGAACTTCATGTCGAAGGGCGTATACAGCTTCCAGGGCGGCACCGACCGTCTCATTGGACTCATGGACCGCGAACTGCGGAAAAACGGGGTGGATGTGCGAACTCGATGCCCGGCCGAGACCGTTCACCTCGCCCGACGACGGGTGGAAGGCGTCACTGTCAGAGGCCAGCGGATCCGAGCGCGGGCCGTCGTTTCCAACGCCAATTTGCTGGGCACGATCTTGAACCTGGTCGGTCCGGACCATTGGGACGCGGGTTTTCTGGAACGAGCGCGGGCCGTGCGGCTGAACAACTCCAGCACCCAGGTTTACATGGCCCTGAAGCCCGATGCCCTGATTGACGAAAGCCAGTGCGGCGACCTGCTGTTCAGTTCCACCGCCCCCGCGTTCCGCACGGAGCTGCTCTTGAGCCGCCAGATCACCAGCCGCACCTACTCATTCTATTATCCCAAGACGCGGCCGGGGCTGAACCGCTGCGTGATCGTGGCCAGCACGAACGCCCACTACCGCGATTGGGCCGACCTGTCGCGGGAAGACTATCTGGCCGGCAAGCGCGATTTGATCGAGAACACGCTGCAGGCCGTTGAGAAATACGTGCCCGACCTCCGCCGCCGAATCGATCTGGTCGAGGCGGCCACCCCGTTGACTTTCGAGCGCTATACCAAGCACCTCATGGGCGCCAGCTTCGGCACCAAGTTCGAAGGGCTGGCCGTCAGCCGGGCCTTGCCCGAACAGATCGCCGGGCTGTATCATGCCGGCAGTGTGGGCATCATCATGTCCGGCTGGCTGGGGGCGGTCAATTACGGCGTGATTATCGCCAACGAGGTAGACGCGTTCCTGACAAAAGAGGTCACGGGTCAGAGGTCGGAGGTCAGGGATTCGATTGGCGACCCAGACCTCTGACCTCCGACCTCTGACCCCGGATCCCTGGCCTCTGCCATGTCCCGTCAAGAAATCCTCGACGCCATCCCCCACCGCGACCCGTTCCTACTGGTGGATGAGGTCGTGGAACACACCGAATCGCGGATCGTGGGCTTGAAGAGATTTAGCGGCCAGGAGTATTTCTTCGCCGGCCATTACCCCGGCTTTCCGCTGGTCCCGGGGGTACTGCTGTGCGAGGCGGCCATGCAATGCGGGGCGATTCTGCTTGCCCGCCACATCCACGACGGCGAAGGCAAGGTCCCGGTGGCCACTCGCATCAACGACGTCCGTTTCAAGCACATGGTCCGGCCCGGCGACGTGATTCGCCTGGAGGTCGAGCTGAGCGAACGCCTGGCCGATGCCTTCTTCTTAAAGGCCAAGGTGACGGTCGCGGGCAAAGTGGCGGTGCGATTTGAGTTTGCCTGCACGCTGGCGGAGCGGTTGGGCGGCGGAGCAGGGCAATCGCCGTGACCGGCGCTCCGCGGAACCGCTCAGCGGCCGAAAAACCACCACAAGATGATGGCCAACATGCCGATCAAGTAGATCCGCAGCACATAGAGCGATATCTTCACGGTTCGAGTCATTTGAATTCGCGGCATGACCTATTTCTCGTCCCCGAGGTTGTGCATTTTGGATGTCACCCGACGAGGGCGGACAGGAAATGCCCGAGCCCCACAACTGGCTCGCTGGCCGACGTACCGTCGGCCGCTAAACACCCCCGCCCCGCGTCCCTCGCCCTACGCGGCTAGTACCGGTAATAGTCGGGCTTGAACGGGCCAGTCGCCGGAACGCCCAAATACTCGGCCTGCCGCGGAGTCAATCTGGTCAGTTTCGCCCCGAGCGGTTCGAGGTGCAAGCGGGCGACCTCTTCGTCGAGGTGCTTGGGTAAGGTGTAGACGCCGGTCGGGTATTTCTCGGACTCGGTCCAGAGGGCGATCTGGGCGAGCACCTGGTTGGTGAACGAGTTGGACATCACGAACGACGGATGACCGGTGGCGCAGCCCAGGTTCACCAGCCGCCCTTCGGCCAGCAGGATCAGCGAGCGGCCGCTGGGCAACGTGTAGCGGTCGACCAGCGGCTTGATGTTCACCTTCTTGAGGCCAGGAATGGCGTTCAGCCCGGCTACGTCGATTTCCAGATCGAAGTGGCCGATGTTGCAGACGATGGCGTCTTGCGGCATCTGGCGCATGTGCTCGACCAGGATCACGTCGCGGCAGCCGGTGGCGGTCACGAAGATATTTCCCCGCCGGGCGGCGTCGTCCATGGTGGTCACTTCGTAGCCCTCCATGGCTGCCTGCAGGGCGCAGATCGGGTCGATTTCGGTGATCAGCACCCGCGCGCCGTAAGACCGCATCGAGTGGGCGCATCCCTTACCTACGTCGCCGTAGCCGCAGATCACCACCACCTTGCCGGCCACCATGATGTCGGTGGCCCGCTTGATCCCGTCGGCCAGCGACTCGCGGCAGCCGTAGAGGTTGTCGAACTTGCTCTTGGTGACCGAATCATTGACATTCATGGCCGGCACGGCCAATTCGCCCCGCTCGTGCATCTGGTAGAGGCGGTGGACGCCGGTGGTCGTTTCCTCCGAAAGACCGCGGATGCCTTGCAACAGATGCCGATATTTCGGGCCGTGCACCATGGCCGTCAGATCGCCGCCATCGTCAACAATCATGGCCAACGGCTGGCCGTCGGGAAAATAGAGCGTCTGCTCGATGCACCAGTCGTAGTCGGCGTCGCTTTCACCCTTCCAGGCGTAGACCGGAACGCCGGCGACGGCCATGGCGGCCGCAGCATGATCCTGGGTCGAGAACTTGTTGCAGCTACTCCAGGTGACCTCCGCCCCAAGCTCCTTCAGGGTCTCGATCAATACGGCGGTCTGAATGGTCATATGCAGACATCCGGCGATCCGGGCGCCGGTCAGCGGCTTCGATCGGCCATACTTCCGCCGCAGGGCCATCAAGCCCGGCATTTCTTGCTCGGCAAGCTCAATCTCTTTGCGGCCCCAATCGGCCAGGGAAAGATCGGCAACTTTATAAGGCAACTTGGTTTGCACGTGCGACACGGGGAGTCCTTGGGCTGTAACGTTTGAGAAACTGCGAGCTTGACGCCTTCAGGTCTTGGGTCTTAGGTCTTGGGTTTTGGGGACTGTCCCGATTTTTGTGGCAGGATGCCACAATAACGGGACTGTACCCTTCTGCGCACCGCTTCAAGACCTAAGGCCCAAGACCGTCCGGTCGGCTCTCGACCTTGGGGCCATACAAGTCGTTATCATAGGGGGTTTGTGCCCTGGTTGGCAAGGTCCAAAAAGGGAGCTGCGGAGGGGGACAGGCGTGTTTGTGCGATTTCACCTTTGCCGGCTGCGGGGCACGGAGACCCCGAAAGATGGAACTGCTCCAATTTTTGTGCGATTTTTATGGCGCGCAGGGTACCGACCGAAGGTTGGCCGCGGTAGCCTTGGTCGGCCACAAGAATGGGATTGTCCCCCTTGGATCCTTCGATGTTTACAAACCCAACTGCGACGCGTCAATCGCAGCCCCGTCATTGCGGTTGCCAAGCTGATCGTGGACGGTGGCCGAAATCCCGTAGCTGATCGAGTGCACCGAGCCGTCGCAGAAGGCCATGTTGCAGACGCTCGGATGAGCGCTGCCAAATATCTTCGGCGTAAACAGGCCGTTGCCATCTTGGCGCGGCGGGCCGGCGCTGGGATCCGTGAAGCGGACCATCTGGGGATCGTAGCCGGTGTAGGCGCACCAGTCATCGCCTGAGTCATTCCCGTCGTAGTAGTGGTCCACGTTGACGTACTTCTCGCCGCAGAGGTAGGTGTTGCTCGCGCCGTCATGGATGTCGGCAATGCTGACGTTGAGCATGAAATTGAGAATGCCGTCCTGACCGCCGAGGCCATTCTTGACCACCTGGTCCTTGAGCGCCTGTGCATTCTGGCCGGTGGTGATGTACTGGTCGCTGGCGTACATGCCGCTGTTGCCCCCCGCCAGGCCCAACATGATGCCAAAGAACGCCTTGAACGGGTTGGCATCCACCGGGTATTGATCGTAGTGGTAGCCGTTGCCGGCATAGTCGTTATGGGCCACGGCCCCCATCCCCGAGGCAATGGTAGTCGAAAATGACGTGGCGCTGGAGTCGTAGACCAGAAAGGCATCCTCGCTTCCTAATGACGCCAAGACGGCTGTTACCTCAGGACCCCAAATGGCCGGCTTGGAGGCCAGATCGGGATATACCTGCACGGGCCGCCGGCTGGGGCAGTACATACATTTCAAGGGCGTCATGGAGACTTCCTTGGCTGCGGCCACCAGCGCAGTGCCCGTCAAGCCGCCCTGGCTCTTGTACAGGTCGCGTTGCTCGATGTACGGCATGATGTTGTAGAGCCATCCGCCCGGCTGCGTGATGCCGGTGCCGGCATCAGGGTGTCCCATGCAAATCGGCCCCCAACCGGCAGTGGGAAACACCTTGGTGGCCGATTCGTGGTTCAAACAACCCAAGGCAAGCTGCTTGAGGTTGTTGATGCACTGGGAACGACGCGCGGCCTCCCGCGCGGCCTGCACCGCCGGGATCAACAGCGAGGCGATCACCGCGATGATCGCAATCACGATCAGCAATTCAATGACCGTAAAGGCTTTCCGTGTCGTTCTCATAACAGGTTCCCTTTCACGCTTGAAAATGAACTGTTTGACGGCTAGTGGTTAGTGGTTAGTGGTCAGGGATCGCAGTCAATTTGCATTTTCCATTTTTCAATTTTCATTTTGCATTTGTCTGCCTTCCGCTTTCGGCTTTCCGCTGTCGGCTTTGCGCCGCCTCCGCTGCCGTTCCGAATACCATCCCAAGCACACAATGCTCACAAACGCCAATGGGACGCCCCAGAAATGCCACCATCTGCCGGGCACGCAGCCGGGCGGATGCCAGCATATCCACTGTCCCCGCCGCTGTTCCAGCATCCAGTTCATCACGTCGCACTGCTCCAACGCGAAATGCCAGGAGTCGTGCTCCTTGAATGGTATGGTCAGATGAATGTTACCGCCCGCTGCTTGGATGGCCGCCACCATGTCTTCGGCCAGTTCTGGTTCATCGCTCTCGAATGCCCAAATCGGAATGCCCACCAGTCTGGCGGCGTGCGACACATCGCCGCATCCAGGAGTGGTCGGCACCACGGCGGCAAACAACTCGGGGTAGCGTGCCGCCATTTCCCAACAGCCACTACCGCCGCTGCAAACGCCGAACAAATACACCCGATCTGGGTCCACGGGCTGCTCACGCATGATCTTCCCAAGAAGGTCGTGGGTTACGGTGAGCATATCCGTTCCGGCCCAACTGTTGGTCCAAACAACGACCGGCGACGGACATTGGGGGACGAGGATGAAGAAGCGATACTTTTCCAGGTGTTTTAGGTCCTTTATCACCAGGGGCAAGTACCTGAGGTTAAAGTGATTGTCGAAGCCGCCCTCGCCCGCGCCGTGCAGCCACAGGAGCAAAGGATACTGCCCACCGGGTTTCAGGTCGCGGGGCACGAACAAGCGGTAGGT
>JAJYGU010000188.1 GCA_021784975.1 Planctomycetota bacterium | reverse complement strand
GACCGGGGCACCAAGTTTTCATTCACGTTGCCCAAGGCAGAAGACAGTTCTACCCGCCCAGCGCATCCTTGAGCGACCGCAACTGCTCGCCAAGCCGTTGCTGTTGGGCCAGCGATTTCTCCAGCCCCTCCCGCAATTGCGCGACTTGAGTGCGCAACTCGTCCAGTTCGCGGCGGAAGGCAGCCATGGCGGCCACCGGCGGCGGGGAGGCGAGGCCAGCCGAAGATACGCCGTCGGTATGGAGGGACGCCGGCGGCTGTTCGCTGATCGTCGCTGGAGCCGACGGCGGACCACCCACCGTTGACCGCGGCGACGCTTCAAGATCGGTGGCTGGCACGGGCCGAAGGCCGGCGTACTTCGCCCGGAGCGTTTCCAGTTCCCGCGGCTTGTAGAGGGCGTGCGTCACCACGTGCCCCCGCCCTTCCGCGGTGAGCGGGATTACCAGCCCTTTCCCCTTGAGCGAATCCAAGGGGACGCGCAGGGCATTCAAATCGGCGATCGGCTCCATGCGGCTCGCGCGGCCCCTGAGCTCACCCACGCTCTGATCGCCGCGCAACAGCAGCTCGGTCATGACGGCCAACTCCACCTTGTCGACCCCCAGCCATTCGTACAAGTAATGGCGGTACTTGGCGACCCGGCCGTAGCCTTCCACCAGTCCCACCGCCCCCATCTCGCGCAGCCGGTCGAGCGACTCCTGCACGTCGTCGGGCTCGAGTTGCATGAGTGGATCGCGGTTGCTCTTTTGATTGCAAGCCGTGCAGACCGCGTTAAGCGACATCGGGTAAGTGTCGGGCGTGGTCTTAGCCTTTTCGCCCAATACGCCCGCCACCCGCCGGTCGATCGCGCTCAGTGGCTGCCAACGCGGCGGGCCGGACGACGGCTGCGGTTTTGGGCTGGGTTCAGTCATTATGGGCTCCATAGCGGACCATCGTACCAAGGCCAGGCTTGCCTCGCAATCGTGCCGGTGGTAGGTTGGCGGTCTGGCGCCCGAAAGCATCACCCTTTCGTCCCCGTACGACCATGAACACGACAATTCCACTTCGGGTGCTCTCGCGTCCTTCTCGTCGTGACCGCCAGCTTGCCTCGGCGAACATCTTCGGCCTGTCGAGCGTCCTGTTCCTGCTCTCGGCTGCGGGGGTATTTGCGGGTTCGCCCTCGACCACGCCCAGCCCGACGCCCGCCCGGACCTGGCCGCAGCCGTATACGGTTGAACGTAACGAGGCTGCCGGGGTCTTGAGGTTGCGGACTGCTTACTACACCCTGGAGCAGGACTTGAAGAAGGGGGGCGCCGTTTCGCGGATCACGCTGGTGCACGGGAAGGCTCCGAACCTGCTTCTGCGGCCGCTGGAGTTCTGCATCCGCGATGAACAAGGGGCCTTGCTTTCGGACCTGAACGACGCCGCCCCCAGCGTCGCCCACCAGCGTGAAGGGCTGAACGAAATCGTGACGGTCGAGTCCGTGCTTAAGGATCGAGAAGGACGGGCGTCAAGTTTTCGCCTCAAGACGACGCTCCAATATCATTGGGGATTCGTCAAGATCCGCCGCGAGCTAACCGCGCCGGCGGGCGCTCGCGTGCGGGAGGTGTGTCCGCTCGCGACCACCGTCGCGCCAAGTCTTTCCGGGTATGGCTATCGGGAGGGAATCACCGAGGCGGAAGGGGCCCCGCCCTTCTCGTTCGGCAGCAACCGGTGGGGAAAGCTGGGGACTGTCCCCTTCGGCGCACCTTCAGACCATGCGCTGCACCTTCAGTACATTCCGCGGTCGATGATGTTGCTCGACCGCGGTGTTGAAGGGTTGGAGTGGTTCGTCGGCTCCGATCTTTGGCAGTGGGATTTGCAGCTTGCCGGCCACCGTGGCGCCGGCCGGTGCGTGTTGGAGCCCACCGCGGATCCGGTCGGACTGAGACTCGCCGTCTCCCCGCTAGGGAGCCCGAAGCCGGCCCCGATGCCCAAGTCGAGCGTCTTTGACTTCTATGTTGCCTTTCCCATCCTCGAAGGCCATGCGCATGGGCCGTGGCTGCACACGTCGTTCAATCGCAACCGCGGTCATTGGGTGTCGGCGGAGCAGATTCAGCGGTGGGCCGAGCGGGGCATTCAAACCGTCCACTGCCACAACGACGGCGACTATTACGGCGACGGCTTGTTCTGGCACGACGGCGCTTATCCCCCTTACCCGGACATGGACCGTTACGACCAAGTGCTGACCGAATGCCGCCGGGTCGGCATCCGCACCGCCACCTACTTCTCGAACAAGGAATTGCACCCGAGCACGCCGGAGTTCCGCGCGCACGGCCTCGAGTGGGGCCGGATGAATCGTAAAGGAGAGTTGCAGCACAATTTCTACAAGCCCGGCAAGGAATTTGGGGCCCAGATGTGCCTCCGCTCGGGCTGGTTGAACTACTTGGAGCTCGCGATCGATCGGGTCCTGAAAAACCATCCGCTCGATGGCGTGTATTACGACTGGAACGTGGCCCTGTTGTGCTGCAATCCGCAGCACGTGAAGAACCACCCTGGCGCGGCGGCCAAGGCCCACTGGGACATCGACGAGCTCGTGGACCTGATGGAATGGACCCGCAAACGTGTCGGCCCGAATGGGATGATCATCGTCCACAATACGACCACCCCCATGTTCGCCACCGAGAACTTCGCCGACTACGTGGTGGCCACCGAATGGGGCTACGGAAAATGGACCAACCGGGCACCGGACCCGGAAGACTTGCCGCTGGAATGGTCGCTGGCCGGCGCCGTGCCGCGAGGAGTAATCAGCTATGGGACGCTCGCCCCCAACGCTCCACGGCGGCTGCACCGGCTCTTCGCTTTGGAGGCTTTCTTGGGCGGCGTGACCACCTGGCCGGCCAGCGACGAGACGTTCCAGTTGCTGCCGCTCATGAAACCGCTGGGCAACTTTGCCGATTATCAGTTCGTCGATTGGCGGAACCAGGCGGTGAGTCTATCCCACGCCCGCTGTGCCTCGGCTGTCTACAGCCGCCCCGGCGAAGCCTATCTGTTGCTGGTCAATCTGGATGACGACGCCCATGCAATCACGTGCCGATTGCACCCCGAAAAGCTCCCGCATCCGCTGACCCATCCGACCAGCGCTGCCACGGTGGCCGCCAACCCTGTGCCGTCCGCCGGTCTAGACTCACCGACTGCAGCAGACTTGAATGTCGCGCAGTTGATCGGCACCGGCCTGCCGATGACCATCCCCGGCGATGGTGCGATCATGATCCGGGTGCGATAATCTGCGTAATCGGTGAATAGCCCTTTCCCCGCCTTTTTGCGGAAACGGAAACCAGCACCTTCGATCGGCAGGCTACGGTTCTTCGTCCCCGCTTTCGCCACCGCAGTCATATTTCAAGTCGAAGCAGCCGCGGCGGGAGAGCCATTGGGCCAAGGCAGGCAGGCCGACCGCCGGTTGTTCGAAGGCCGCGTCGATGCGGAGCAGAGGCCCCGCCAGGAAGGCGCTTCCCCAACGGGTTGAAAAGCGCTCGGCGCCGGGCAACGGCACGCCGCCCTGCATGGGCAATTGCCGGAAGCGCGGGGCCATCTTCGCCTCCCAGGCCTTGATTTCCTTGGAAAGGTCCGCCCAACTCTGGCGGGCCTTGGCGGCGGCCCCTTCCCCTTCCGCGCCTTCCGCGTCCTCGCTTGGCCGATCGAAGTCTCTGTTGGGCCGAGGCGTCGTTTCCAACAGGTCGATTAGCCCCAGGTCCCATTTCGCCTCGCCCTCCTGGCGAAGTTGGCGCAGGTGCTTCTGCGTCTGATCCTTCTGAATCTCACGGATCAGTTGGCGCTGTTGCTTGAGCAGGCTCTTCTGCAGCTTGGTGTCGCCGCGCCGACGGGCCTCGGTGATCTTTTTTTGCAAGGCGGCGAAACGCGGAGTCCTGTAGGCGTTCGTGGCGGTGCGGACGGGCTCCTGCAGTTCGCAATAGGTGCGACGGGCCTTCTGTTCGGACTGGCTGATCTTGTGTTCCGGCGACCAGGGCGGCACCAGCTTCATGCTGGCCGGCATATTCAGATATGATTTCAATTCCGATTCCAAGCCTGCCCCCTCCTTTCCGCTGGCCACCCCGCACATCAACGATACCCGGAGGAAAGAGCTGGCCTCGCCCGACTGGACATGAACTGTTTGGCTGCGCTGGCTCAACTTGTCGAACCAAGCGTTGCGCAGGGCGTCGGCGCCGGAAGGGAGGGTGACCAGTACGGTCTGGCCGAAGAGGGTGGCGGTGGCGCAGGCCGGCAGTTGGCTCGTCAGGTCGCGATAGAGGGCGGCCGCTTCGCGGGCCGAGGGAAGGGTGGCCATCAAGGTGTGCACCTGGGGCTGTCCGGGCACTCTTGCCTCGGCGCCCTGCCACGACTGCACCTCGCTCGCGCGGACCAGGTGTGTCGGCTGGTGGGCCAGGGCGAACATCTTGACCGGATCGAGCTTGGTATGATGAACCAACAAGAGCCCGCAGGCGAACACCACTGCCACACAAAAGGTGAAGCCGTAGATGCCGATCAAGTTCAACGAGGCCAACCAACCGGGCGGATCGGCGTTGAGGGTCTCGAAGGCGCGAAGCATCAATTGGGCCGACGTTTTCGCGGTGGCCTTCTTGGGCAAGACTTGGGCCATCTCCTGGTGAATCCGCCTGGCCACCTCGACGGGCACGGTCTGCGAATCGTGCGATACCGCCCTCGTCCCGCTCTTGCGCAAACGGCGAACCACCTTGCCGAGACGGTAGGTCATCGGCAGGCTGACGAGCATGGCGATCCCGAGATACATGAGCCATTTCATACCGATCAGGCCGGAGGCGATCAGGATCAGTGCGGCGGCCCCGCGAAAAAGGACGTCGAAGACCGGATGGCGCGAAAAAAGTACCGCGTGCATGAACTGGCCGCCGTCCATGGGCAAGATCGGCAGCAAGTTGAAGGCGTTAATCCCCAACAGCATTAAGGAGGTTTCCACCACGGCCGGCCAATGGTGCCAGACACCGACGACGCCAAGCACGATCCCCAGCACAATGCCCGGCAATGGGCCCATCAGCGAGACGATGGCCTTCTTCCAGCCAGGCACGTTGTAATTCCGCCCCGAGACGGCGGCGCCCAGAAAGGGGATGAAGAACATCTTCAGATTGCGGTAGTGAAACAGCCACATGGTGATCAGGTGGCCCAGCTCGTGGAAGAACAAGACGCCGCCCAGCAGCACCATCGCCTTCCAATCACCTTTGGAGACCCCCAAACTGAAGAAGAGAGCCACCGTGACGATCAGCGTGAGGATGCCGCTGGTCCAACTGGCTTTCTGATCGGCCAGCCGTTCAATCTCCTGATAGACCGCGGTAAACTCTTGGTCGCTCTCGTCGCCAGGCGTCCCGCGGACCACTTCGGCAGCTTGCTGCGTCTGCGGGTCGCAGGGCGTCAGTACTCCGCGTTGCACGTGATATGCGAGGCCCGCCTCCTCATACTGCTGGGCCAACTCCAGCATCTCCTCCTGGGAGTACACCGTGACGACGGTCTTGCTGAACGCCTCCAGGCTGAGTTGTTGCTGATGCATGCGCCACAGGTCGGACGCCGACGCGCCGACCGCCCGCTGAACGTGGCATGCCGGCGGCGAGAGCACTTCCCGCCGGGCGGAGCTGCTCACGAAATAGCCTCCGCCGCGGAACGCCGTGATAAAGGCGCAGGTGACTTTGGCCGGTTTGGACTGCGACTGTTGGTACATTACGCGGGCGAGGGTTGTCCCTTGAGGATCGCGGAAGGTCGCCGCGCAGACGCGGCTTGACCTATACGGATCGACAATCCAATGATAGGCGGGATCGATGAAACCGCAGGCGGCAAGTTGCATCTCCACCGGCTCGAGCTTTGCCCGCACTGCTTCGGGAAGACCATCGCGGGCAGCCAGGTAAGGCGCCAAACTATCGGGGACCACGCCGGGAAGCGGCACGCGGACCCGCAGCCACTTCAGCAAGATGATCAACGGCAGAAGCGGCCACTGTACCCGCGGCGTGCACCACAAATACTCGCGCAACGTCACCCGCCGGCTATCGACTTGATAGAACATCGGTCGCCTCCCTCACCGATAAGAACGGCCCCGCTTTCCGAACGCCGTCGGAGGCTGCAGTCGCGCCGGAGAAAGCGACAACTTCTTCCCGCGCGAAGACCCACAAAATGAATCGCGCTCAGAACCGCGCCGACCGCATCCTCAGATCTGGCCTTGCAGATTCCGACTCCACGACCGCATCCAAAATAACACGTCAGCGCGGCCCGTCAATGCCCCGATTAGGGAGGTTCACGACTTTCAACCGGATTCCCGTTACGTTCCCTTTGCCGCGCTGGCCGGTTGGGCGATCAGCGGCAACATTACGTCCCGGGCGAACTCCTCCAACGTGGTCGAAGTGGTCGTCTCAGGCGTCCGCGGCTGGATAGTCCGCAGCTTACCGGTCTCCACCGCGTCGTACATCTCTAACATCAGGTCGGTGGCGTTCTCGCTCATGGCGCTTTCCAGCAGCATGGTCCGCATCTCCTGCCGATCGTTTCTGACGTAGACGATCTTGCGCCCGAGGACTTTGGAGAGGATTCCGGCCACCTCTGGGAGGCTCAGGTCGGCCGGTCCGTGCAATTCGCGGACCCAGTGCCCGGTCCACTTCGAGTCGGCCAGCCGCGTGGCCGCCACCCGGCCGATGTCGCGGGTGGCGATCATCGGGTAGCGCTGGGTGCCGGAGATGGGCAGCGAGATTCGCCCCCACTTGCGAATCGAGTCGAGTTGCCAGAGCAGGTTCTCGAAGAAGAAGCCCGGCCTCAAGTGGGTTACGTTGGCGGCCACGTCGTCGAAGCGATGTTCGGCGTCGTAAAGCCCGTTGATCGGTCCCACGCCGGAACTGAGATGGGCACCGATGGAAGACAGGTTTACGACCCGCGGGATTTCATTGGCCCGGATGGCCGTGCAGGCGGCGGTGGCCAGTCGGTTCTGAAAGGCCCGCACGTCGTCGGAGCCGTAGCCCGGCGGGGTCGCCCAAAACAGCGCGTCCACGTCGCCGGTCGCCCTGAGCATATAGTCCACGTCGTCTTGCGAGCCGACCGCGATCTCCGCCCCGCGCTCGACGAACCCTCTGAGCTTCTCGGGGCGGCGGCAGAGCAACTTCAGTTGAATTGTCGGCCCGAGGTCCAGCAAATAACCGACAACAGCACGGCCCACGTGTCCCGAGGGCGTGGTTACTGCGATCTTCATGTTCTTCCCCTTTCATGATGCGAGTTGGGAACGTCGAGCGTTGAAACCCGGATCGAAATAGGGCAATCTCCCCTCACCGTCCGCTCGCTGGTTTTTCCGCTTAATTGTAGCGCCGACGGGCAAGTGCGGCGCCAACCGGCCAGATCCGAGCGGTACCCAAACAGACACAATGAGTGAGGTCTCGTCCCCACCGGTGGCCCGACGAGCGGCGCCCCGCAGACACGCTGAAATCGTTGGCCTGGTCTCAGTGAAGTACGACCGCATCCGCCAGACGGATCAAATCCGGAATCAGCCGCTGAGCGGCGCGGGCGCGGTGGCTGAGGCAGGATTTCACGGCCATGCCGAGCTCGGCGAACGAGCGGTGATATTCGAGGATCTCGAACAACGGATCGTAGCCAAAGCCACCCGCGCCCCGCGGCTCAAACAGAATCCGCCCGTGGCAGGCGGCTTCGCTCTCAGCTTGAATGGTCCCCGACGGATCGGCCACCGCAATATGGCAAACGAACTGGGCGGCCCGCTGTTCCAGGGGCCGGCTGCCCAGCCGCTCCAGCAACAGCCGATTATTCGAGACGTCGTCGCCCTGCGGACCGGAGTACCGGGCCGATTGCACGCCCGGCTCGCCCTGCAGGGCGTCGACCCGCAGGCCGCTGTCGTCGGCCAAGACCCAATGGCCGAGTTGACCGGCGTAGCCGGCGGCCTTCAAGCGGGCGTTGACGGCAAAGCTGTCGCCGTCTTCCAGCACCGGCTTCCAAGCGGCAAAATCGGCCAGCGTGCGCAATTCCAGGCCGACCGCTTGGAACAGGTCGGCCAGTTCGATCCCCTTCTTATGGTTGGCAGTGCCGAGCACCAACAGCATGGGCATCATCTTCTGGTCACCGTCAAACCGCTTCCGCGAAGCTGTGCGGTCAACTCGGAGAAACGCTGCTGGGCGTCCGAGGCGACCTCGACTTCGAGCACCGGCCGCCAATACATTCCGCGGCCGGCGATGCCCCAGCCATCCATCTGCTCCCAGATGGCCGAGATAAACGAATCAACCGAGGAGGCCGTCCGCGGCCCGAGGACAATCTGCTTATTATAAGCTGGACCGCGGTCGGAGACTACGACCAGTCGGTCGCGGTAGCACTCGATGCGGATCGGCCGTGCCACCCCGGCCGAGGCGTTGGCCGCGTTCCGCAAGCCCCAGTCTTCTCGGTGTTTGTCGACCGGATCCTTGGTGCGTTTCTTGCCCAGCCGGTCCGCCTTCTTGTCCTTGTCGTCCGCCTTTTTCGGTTTATCCGGCGGCGGACCGGGGGCCGGCTCCCATTCGCCGGGACGCAGAATCTGACCTGGACCAGCATCGCCCGAAGGTTGCTTGGGCACGCTAGCGGCCACCTGTTCGTGGGCGGGCTGGCCGACGACGTAGCCGTCGGGGATTTCGGCAGGATGAGAGGAGGAAGGTGATTTCGAGCCGGATTGCGTTTGTCCCGACGCCTGACCGATCAGACCGTTAGCTTGGCTGTAGCCGTCTGCCGACTGTCTGCCCCCGGTGCCTTGGTCAGAAGGTTGGGAGCCGCCGCCGTGGATCGCACCGCCGTGGAGGGCCGAACCATCGGTCGCAAGCCCCGTGCTCGTCCCGTTTTGCGCGCCGCCCGTGGAGGTAGCGGCGTTGCCGTAAGGAAATGCGATCTGGCCCGCGGAGCCGCCGCCGTGGACCATAGCACCGTTCGGCGCAGAACCGTGGGTCGCGATTGCGGTACTCGTCCCGTTTTGAACGCCACTCGAAAAGATGGGAGGGTTGCCGTTAGGAAATGCGGGCTGGTCCATCGAGCCGCCGACCGGGGACTGGGCCCCGAG
Organism: Planctomycetota bacterium; assembly: GCA_021784975.1. GTDB lineage: Bacteria > Planctomycetota > Planctomycetia > Pirellulales > Thermoguttaceae > JAJYGU01. The sequence continues at coordinate 598 of JAJYGU010000188.1, read as the reverse complement.
GTGAGCCGCGCTGCCACTGGGGCCTGAGCTTGTGACTTCATAACGACTACCGGCCGGGCCGCCTTGCGGACCACCCGCCATGCTGCCGGTGGCGCTGCCGGCCACGTAAGGGCCGCTGCCCGTGTATGGAGCGTCGCCGACATAGGTTCGACGGACGTCCCCGGAGTTGCCGGCCAACGCCAAACCCCCTGCGCCACCGCCGGTGCCCCCGTTGCCGCCCCCGCTCCCGCTACCACCGCCACCGCCGAGATTCCGGCCGGCTGGACCGGCGGAGGCCCGCGAACCGGAGCCGGGGTCGTCACTCCCGGAGGATACGGTATCGGCCACAAATCCGCCGCCGTCCGAAGTGGCTCGATAGGCCACTTGTCTTCGGCGGTTATACTCTCGCGGCGCGGCCGCAATGAGCCGGGCCTGTTCCTGGCGGGCCGAGGCGGCCACTTGCCGCAACAGGCTTGCCAGGCGCGCATCCGGCGGCGGATAGCTCAGCCTCCAATCGTCGTCGATCAGCTCGTAGCCAAAGTCGAATCCCCACGATTTCATGGCCTCGCGGGCCGCGTAATAGGCGGCAATCCCTTCTGGGCGGACCAACAGCAAGGGA
>JAJYGU010000366.1 GCA_021784975.1 Planctomycetota bacterium | reverse complement strand
GCGTCCGATCCGTCATCGCGATGAGGCAGCCGACCAAGAAGACGGTCCCCGCCAGGCTCCCGAGCAGGATTCCCACGGGCCGGAAGCTGCGGTGCCGGGCTAGATAATCGGCCGACGGCATGCATTGGATGGTCCAGCGACGATCGGCCACCGGGACGGTGACCGAATAGTGCTCCTGGGTTAGCTTCGGCGGGGCCTCGTCCGCCAACTTTCCGCTCCCGGCGGACCGATCCACATCAACCGGATGGGCGCAGATGAGCTCCGGGCCACCGGACGACGGGTCAAAAACGTAGATGCTGATCTCTTTGGGGTAATACGCCAACGCGTCATCGACAATGCGGTCGATCTTAAAGGCTCCGGCGGCCATGCCGCGAATCGCCCGCCGGGCACCGCCGGCCCCCACCCCCTTGCCCACCGCTTCGAGCACATAGAGTTCGCGGGCGTGTGGGTTGTGGTCTTCCAAGGGCGGGCAAACCACCGTACCGGCGCTGTGACCTTCGGTGGTTGCGTCAATCGCCTTCCGGAAGGCAGGGATGGTTCGCACATCGAATCCGAAGAGACTATAGCCGGGCACAGTCGGCTCGTGATAGAGAATCGGGAAATATCGGCTTCGCGGGGTGGCCGGCACCAACTCTCCGGCGGGCGTGAATGTCGGGCTATGTTCTTCGCTGATGCGATAGTCCGGTCGACCGCTCTTCCGGATCGCCCGCTCGAACGCCTCGCGCTGGGCGGCCGGAACGCAAGGAATCCAGGCCAGACAGTGCAGCCCGCGGTGCTTGGCCAGCACTACCTGAGTGAACATGTGAAACTCTTGCTCGGTGACCGACTCCGCATGGGTGAAAAAGGCGGCGAGCATGTCGACGATCACCAGGCGCCTGGCCACGGCACGTTCAATTGCATGTACCCGCAAACTGGCGTCGCGATCGAACCGCGCTACGGCCAATTGGCGATCCCGTTTGGCCGTCTCCGCGTAAAGCAGCAGCGACAGCCCCAGTCCGCTGAGCGCCACCACGACGCCGAGCACGAACCGGCGGCGGACCATGTGCCGCAAGGCAGCATCGTCAGGTGGCATCGCTCTCCCGCGGACCTCGTTGGTTAGATCTTCCATCGCTTCCTCCTCTCCGATCCGGCCGGCAAACATCATCTGCGCGGGGGGCCACTATCCCTATCTCTGTATGGTACTTGACGCTGGCTACGCGTCAATGGCGGTAGCAATTGCCCCGCCTGGGCACATCGCCCCGCATGGGGTAGAATTACCGGTTCGAGGGCTAGACCGCGTCTCTTGTGAGGAGCCAACGGATCCCATGATTGTCACCACCAAGCAACTTTTTCAACACGCTTACGGCAAGTATGCCGTGGGGGCCTACAACATCAACAACCTTGAGCAGACGGTCGGTCTGTTTCGGGGCAACTTGGGCAAGTCGAAATCGAACGACGACCCCGCCGACGCCAAGAAAAGCGCTCCCTTTATCCTGCAGATCTCCCGCGGCGCCCGGGGCTACACCGACAAACGTTTTCTGGAAGCCATGATTCGCACCGCCGATGTGGTGTTCCCCGAGGTGGTCTTCGCGGTGCATCTGGATCATGGCACCGAGGAGGCGTGCTACGACTGTATCCAGAGCGGCTTCTACAGTTCGGTGATGATCGACGCCTCGCACGAACCGTTTGAGAAGAACATCGAGATCACTCGCAAGATCGCCGATCGCGCCCACGCCAAGGGCATCGTGGTAGAGGCCGAATTAGGGCAGCTCGGCGGCGTCGAGGAAGACGTGGTCGGCAGCGTCTGTTTGACCAAGGCCGAGGAGGCGGCCGAGTTCATTGACCGGAGCGGCTGCGATTCCTTGGCGGTGGCCATCGGGACCTCCCACGGGGCCTACAAGTTCGCCGGCAAACAAGGGCTGCACTTCGACGTCCTGAAGAAGATCCAGCAGGCGGTGCCCCAAGCATTTCCCCTGGTCATGCACGGATCGAGCAGCGTGCCCAAAGAGTGGGTCGAGCGGATTAACCACGCCGGCGGCAAGATGCCGGCCACCAGCGGCGTGCCGGAGAGCCAGTATCTGCCGGCCGCCAAGTTGGGGGTATGCAAGGTGAACATCGACACCGACGGTCGGCTGGTGTGGTGCGCCGTCCATCGCGAATCGTTCCGCGACGACCCGGCCAACTTTGATCTGCGTCCGCCCGGAAAGGTCTTCATGGCGGCCTATGCCGATTACATCGTGCACAAGAATACCATGCTCGGATCAGCCGGGCAGTTGGAATCGGTCCGCCAGACGCTGGCCGACGGCCAAGGCCCGAGACCGAAGACCTAGACAGCACGCGGAATGGACTGAAACGTTTAGCGCCCGGCGGAACGTCGGCCCTGCGGCGGGGTCGTCGCCGTTCCGGAGGCGGCTAAACGTTTCACTTTTCACCGCGGATGGTATAACCGCTACTCGGTCTTCAGCGTCGGGGAGGGCTCAAAAAGGGGGTCGTTTTGCGTTTGCGACAATCGGATCACCAGCAGTTTTTGCTCCTGGCGATCGCCCTTTTCAGTGAAGAAGTAGTGTCCCAGGCTGCCCGGTCGGTTCGGCAAGCTGCTCAGGACCAACAGTCCGCCCGGCGACAGGTTGGCGGCCAGCGCCAGGTCGTCGAACACGAGTTTGGGCCGGCCGACCTCGAGCCGCATAACGCCTTGATTGGCTACAAACCGTTGCTGGGGTTGATCGTGATACAGTTCCGGCGTCACTTCCAGGCGGACCTGTCCGTCGGGCTGCGGGAATGCCTTGATGGCGAACATCCCCTGGGCCAGCGAATAGGTCCCGCCGCACAAGCCGCCTTGGTCGGACAGCACCAGCGGCAGTTGTTGGTACACGCCGGAGGTCTGGACCAGGCCGCGCTGCCCGGCGCGGAGTTGTAAGTGCCGCCGCAGCACCCGCGGCTTGGCGTCGAGGTTCTTGACGGCCGTTTGTTCAAGCTTGCCGTTGGCCGGCGGCTTGTCGCTCAACTCCATGATTTTCGACAGATCGATCGGCATCTGCCCGGTTACGAGCCCCACCCGGAAGCCGTTTCGCGACCACCGTTGGCGCAGGCGGGGCGAGAAGGGCTGCTCGTCAATCTCTTCCCAGAGCTTTTCATTTGCGTCCGGATCGCCGAACGGAAAACGGACCAAAAAGATGTCCAGCACCACGCTGTCGGGCGACATTTGCGCCGGCAGCAAAGGCGACTTGCCCTGGCGAATCATAGTGGCGCAGCCCGCCATCGGCAGCAGCGCCAACAGCACAGCCCCACGGCGGCAAGCGCAAGACATGGGCGGTTCCAAGCAAGGTTATTCGGGCCACACAGAGTAATTGGCGGTCCGCCGGGAGTCAAGGCAGGTTCAGGTTGACTGGGCCGAGGTTGGCGGCTAGATTCACATTGTCCGAATTGCCCAGTTGCCGCCAATTTTCCACCCCACCACCAAGGAATCTCGCCATGATGTGTCGAATCGGAGCGTTTTTGCTAGCAGGGTCGATGTGGTGCGCTGGCAGTATCGCATGGGCCTCGGATGCCACCGACGCGCCGCGCGAGCCGCTGGATGACGCGATCATGGCCGCCCCCAGCGAGGCGGGGAATGTGGCCGACTGGACCAAAGCGAGCTTCCTTGTGGTCGGCGGCAAGGGGACTGTCCCGAGTTTTGTGGCGCCCACGCCTGGCGTGGTGCCCGACCACAAAAATGGGACTGTCCCCCTCCGCGCACCCGGGGCCGCGGGCTCAGTCCTGGCGTCGGCTCCCCCATTCTCGTTCCGTTACGGCGGCGTCGAATCGGCCGAGTTGCTCAAGACCTGGAGCCGCAAGACCGTGAGCACGGATGCGGCGGATCGCGTGCGACATCACGTTACATGGTCCGATCCCAAGTCCGGCTTGCAAGTGACCGCCGTCGTTTCCAACTTCAAACGTTACCCGGCCGCCGATTGGGTCCTGTACTTCGAGAACCAAGGCCGACACGACACGCCGATCTTGGAAAATATCCAAGCCCTCGACGTCGTGCTGCAAACCAGCGCCGCCAAAGAGGCGGTCATCCTGCACCAACTCACCGGCGACCAGTGCAACGAACACTCCTTTCTGCCGATCGCAACGATCCTTGAGGCTGGCAAGAGTTTTTGCATGGCCCCGCAGGGCGGCCGTCCCTCGAACACCTCGGCCTTTCCCTTCTTCAACCTCCAATATGGCAGCCGTGGTATGATCGTCGCCATCGGCTGGTCGGGCCAGTGGGCGGCCCGGCTCCAGCGATCCGCTGCCGGACCCACTCGCCTTCAAGCCGGCATGGAAAAGACGCACCTGGTGCTGCATCCGGGCGAGCGGATCCGCAGCCCGCGGATCTTGCTTATGCCTTGGAGTGGCGATCGCATCGCGGCCCATCAGCGGTTCCGCCGCTTGTTGATGTTCCACTACGCCCCGAAGCTGGCGGGCCGGCCTTTGCAGCTTCCCTTTGCCGCCCAATGCTTCGATCGCTACTCTTGGAGCCGGCCGAACTGGAGCACCGAGGCCGGGCAAATTGCCGCCGCGAAAGTCTCCCACGAGGTCGGCTGCACCTATCACTGGCTCGACGCCGCCTGGTTTCCCTTCGGGTTTCCCAACGGCGTGGGAAGCTGGTTCTGCGACGCGAAAAAGTTCCCCCGTGGCCTGAAGCCCGTCAGCGACGCCTGCCACCGCGACGGTCTGAAGTTCATCTTGTGGTTCGAGCCGGAGCGGGTGGCCAAGGGCTCGCAAATCGCTAAAGAGCATCCGGAGTTCGTCTTCGGCGGCGAAGAGGGCGGATTGTTCAACCTGGGCGATCCGGCGGCACGCCGCTGGCTGACCGACTTACTATCGCAACGGATCACCGAGTTCGGGCTGGACGTCTATCGCAACGACTTCAACATCGACCCGTTGGATTTCTGGCGGCGGCACGACGCCGCCGACCGCCAGGGGATGACAGAAATCCGCTATGTGGAAGGTCAGTATGCCATGTGGGACGAGCTGATCGCCAGGCACCCGGGACTGTGGATCGATAATTGCGCCAGCGGCGGACGCCGGATCGACCTGGAGACCTGCATGCGATCCGTTCCGCTCTGGCGGAGCGACACGAGCTGCTCGCCCGGTCATCCCCTCTGGAACCAGACCCAAACGCAAGGTCTCGCCCTCTATATTCCGCTGTTCACCGCCTGTTGCTGGAGCCCCGATGGCTATGACATGCGGAGTGCGGCTACCGGCGGGCTGATTTGCCAGTTCGATTATCTCAGTGAGAAGTTTCCCATGGAGCAGGCCAAGGCGGCCCTGGCCGAGGTGAAGGAGAACCAGAAATACTGGTACGGCGATTTCTATCCGCTCACCGACGCTTCACTCTCATCCGATGTCTGGGCGGCCTACCAGTTCCACCGCGCCGATCTCCACGCGGGCATCGTGTTGGCGTTCCGCCGCGGCGACTCGCGCTACACGGGGCTCTCGGTGAAGCCCGGCGAGATCAATCCGGCGGCCAATTACGCGGTCGAGTTCCTCGACGACGCCCGGCACAGAGTGGAGAGAACCATCCCGGGTCACGAGATCGCCGACGGTTTGGAGTTGCGTCTGCCACGAAAGCACGCGAGCCTGTTGCTGCGCTATCGCGAACTGGGCCCGCGGATGCAATAGAGCCGCGAGGCGCTGCGGATCAACAGGCGGTCGCCAACCATCGCCGGGGTGGCCAGATACATGTCGTCCGCGGGCAACGGATTGGTCCGCAACACTTCAAACTTGTCGCCGGCGGCCACCACGAACGTCAGGCCGTCCTCGTTCATGCAAAACACCTTGTGCTGGTAAGCCCAGGGCGAGGCGGTGAAACGCAGACCTCTTGGCAGCACCTTCCGCTCGTAGATGATCTTGCCGGTCTGCGGATCGAAGACGCTCAGCCGTCCGGTGTCGTAGAGGGCATAGAGCCGCCCGTCGTAGACCAGCGTGGTGGGGTTGTAGGGCGCGCCGCGCGGTTGGCACCAGGCGATGGCGGCATTGCTGGTTTCCTGGCCGTGCAGGGAAATGTCGCCGGCGGCGGTGGGCCGAATCGCATACAGCGGCCGCCGCCTGTTCATCACGAAGCCCGAACTGACGTAGAGCAAGCCGTGGTCGGAATACGGGGTGGCAATGGTGATACTCGACATACCTTTGAACCACCAGAGGAGCTTGCCGCTGGGGTCGTAGCCGCGGGTCTTGCCGGTGCCGGGAGTGATGATCTCGGTCTGCCGGCCGTTTTCCCAGATGTAGGGTGTCGACCAGTTGCTCTTTTCATCGCGATGTACCCGCCACACCTGGGCGCCGGTGCGCTTGTCGAGGGCCAGCAGATACGAGTCCTGATCGTTGTCGTCGACCAAGTAGAGCCGATCGCCGAAGAGCACCGGCGAGGAGGCGGTCCCCCAATTCGACCGCATCTTGTGGGGAGGAATGGTTTTCGACCACACCGGCCGGCCCTCGAAATCGAAGCAGAAAACGCCCACGTTGCCGAAATAGGCGTAGAGCCGTTGGCCGTCAGTCACTGGGGTTTCCGAGGCGTAACTATTCTTGAGATGCCGCGGTTCCGGCGGCGCCCCATGATGGACCAACCGCTCCCACAGCACTTTGCCCGAGGCTAGATCCAAGCACAGCACCTTCCATTGGTGTTCGGCCGGCGGCGGCTGCCGGCGCTCGCCGCCGAGATAGAGCCCCTTTTTCGGCAGCTTGGAGTTGCCGGCGACGACCACCGTGGTGAGAAACACGCGGTTACCCCAGGCGATCGGCGACGACCAGCCGCGGCCGGGGATGGCCGCCTTCCAAGCCACATTCTTGGTGGCCGACCATTGATCGGGCAGGTTGGCATTCGTGCCGATGGCCCGCGCGTGAGGCCCGAGGAACTGCGGCCATTGGTCGGCAGCGGCCCGGGCGAGACCTGCGAAAATCCCCGCGCTCAGGGTGAGAGCAGCTATCAAAATGGTAGGGATCGAATTCATGGCAGGATTGATTTCGTGGTGTTTGGTTCGGACCAATTGCAGCCAGGCAGAGCAGGCCGCCGCCATCGCATTATGTCCGCCGGAGGCCGGCTTGGCAACCTGTAGGGCAACGAATCGTCGACGCCGCCCGTTGGGTGTGGTATGGTAGAAGTCATGCAGATTAGAATCACATTCATCCTGGTTGGTTGTTTCGTCGCGAATCTCTTACCGCAGGATGCCCGTGCGGGCCTGCCGCAGCCTAAGGTCAAATGGTCGGTGAAGCTCGATCCGGCGATCAGCGGGTCTCCGATTGCCTATCCCTCCGCCCGGCCTGACGGGATCGTACTGGCCGACGGCGGCCAAGTGGTGCGCCTGGACGGCCACGGCCGCGTGGTCTTCCAGAAGTCCTTCGGCCCTGCAGCCGGTCGCGGCGGTATCTTTGAGCCGGCTACGGCCGATCTGGATGGCGACGGCAAGGAAGAACTGATCGTCGGCCACAAGGCCGGCATCGTCTGTGCCATGACTGCCGACACGGGGCGAATTCTCTGGCAGTATGATCTCGGCGGACCGCTGGATAGCTGGGAGATGGCGACCGCCGCCGATCTGGACGGCGACCGCCGCCCTGAAATCTTGGCCGCCACCAACGACGGCTGGGTCGTCTGCCTGAATCACCGAGGCCGGCTCCGCTGGCGGAGCCGCCTGGACTCCTGCCAGGTATCGACGCCGAGCGTGGGCGATATCAACAACGACGGCCGTCCCGAGATCGTCTACGGCACTGCCACGCGGCATCTGATTGCCCTGGACGCCACCGGACGGATGGTCTGGGACACCTTCCAGCCGCCTTATTATCTCGGCCGCACGATGCCGCTACTGGCCGATCTCGACGGCGACGGCAAAGCCGAGGTCTATAGCCTCTCCTCGATGATCGGTAACGGAACTGGAGCCGTCAGCCTCAACGGCGCCGATGGCAGCCTGCGGTGGCTCGCTCCCACGTACCAGAAGGCCTATGCTGGGCGCGCAATCCTGCCCTTCCGCGACGGCACTCGCGGGGTGCTCGTCTGCGACAAGGGGAACAACCTCTGCGCCTATCAGGCCGACGGCCGGCAGCGCTGGCATACACGCATCGAGGGCCGGGGCATCTGGACTGCGCCGGTGATCGCCGATCTCGACGGCGATGGTTTTCCGGAGATCGTCACCAGTGTCCGCGGAGGAGGCTGGTCGATGCTGAGCAACGAGGGCAAGCTGTTGGGCACGTACGACGCGCAAGGCAACCATTTTGGCGGCAGTCTGGTGGCCGATATCGACGGCGACGGCCTGCTGGAGGTGGTGAACGTGGCCAATAATGGAACGGTCACGGCCTATACCTTTGGCGGGCCGGCCCGGCCCGGCGCGATCATTTCGGGTGATTGGCGCGGCCCGGCCTATCCACTGCGTGCCAAGGTCAGCCGGCCGAAAACGGCCACGGAGCCGCCAGCCACGATCTTTGCCGAGAAGCTGCCCGATTTACGGTACGGCGACAATGCGTTTCGCGCACACTTTGGGCGATGTCCGGGCCATGCGGTGGTGGAGGTGGCGACCGCCCCGCCCGACGGCGCGCGGGAAATCCGCGGCGTTCGCGTCGGACCCGGCGCGACGGCGGCCGAGGTCACCGTGCCGGTCACCGTCGCCGGCCGGTATGAGATTTCAATTCGGTTGCTAGACCTCGACCATCACATTGTTCTGGGCCAGCAGAGGCTCTCGCAAGAGGTTTCCGATCCAACGGCGGGCTATCAGGCGATAAGCAGGGCCGCCGAGAAGTTTTTGCACGAGATAATCGAGCGATCGGCGAGGTCTAAGAGCGCCGGCCACTCGCAGCAGTGGATCGTAAGCCTCGCCCGGCTCAACGCGGAACTCCAGGCCGAGTGCGATTTGCTCGGTGAGAGAATCCACGCCGCGGGCAAGTTGACCGTCGCCGCCCGCGACGCCCTGGCCGGCGACTCGGCCGCCTTTCTGACCAGGGTGCAACGGGCCAGGTCGCTGGCGGCGCTGATCGAAAAGGAGGTAAACGCCGGTCGCACGCCCGGCTTTGTGCTCTGGCAGGATGCCAATCCCTGGGACAACCGCAACCCGTTGGATGAACTCCCCCACGATGCCCGGCCGGCAGTGATCCACACTTGGGCGTTCGGCAACGAAATCGAATCGGTGTGCGTCAATGCGATCAATCTCTCGGCGGAACCTTTGACGCTCCGCGTGGAGCCGGGCACGCTCAGCCGCCAGCGTCAGAAGTTGACCTCCCCGGCGCTGGCGGACGTGGCCAAACTGCGCCGCGTCGTTTGGCTGCCGGGCGCCCACGGACAGGACGTGCCGGACCTGCTGCCGAAGCTGGCCCAAGGCGGGCTGATCGACATCGCTCCCGGCCAGGTCCAGCAAATCTGGATCAATCTCGGAACGGCCAAGCTGGAACCGGGCCGCTACTTGTTGAGCTGGCCGGTGCGAAGCCTCGACGCGGCTTCGACCGTTCGGAACCTGACCATCGAGTTGGAAGTCTCGAGCGTGGCCCTGCCGGCCAAGAGCCGTTTTTTGGCCGGTTTCTGGTCGAGCAATACGATTAACGGCATCGATGCGGTGCCGGATCTCAACGAGCATTTGCAGACCCTTTGGTATGCGGTGCCTTTGCCCGCCGCGCGGGCCGACGTTGCCGGGAACCTGGTCGGCGCCATTGACTGGTCGCAGCA
>JAJYGU010000383.1 GCA_021784975.1 Planctomycetota bacterium | reverse complement strand
CAATGGACGGCTGTACGGCCCCAAAGAAATGCTGGCCGGCTCGAAGTTGACGATCCTGGATGTGCTTCCCTACCAGGTCCTGTTGGGCTCCGAGGGAAAGGTGCTGACGCTGGCCTACTCGGACACGGCTGCGCCTCGTGGCAAATTGTCCGGCGGGAGGCGGGTGGCTGGCGGGACTTCGAGCACTCGCCGGAAAGGAGATTGGTAAGATGCCGGCCGCCGTTGAGCTCAATAGTGGGCAACCTCTGCTGATCCAGCTTCTGCTGGGCAAGGAGCTCCTCACCGCCGAGCAGGTCAACAGCGTCGCCGAAACCCACATCAAAGAGCACGGCCCGCTGGAAAGCCTGCTGGTCAGGAAGGGCATCGTAGCCGGGGAAAAGATCGCCGAGGTCTACGCCGAGTACCTCATGCTGCCGTTGATCGAGACCGCCCCCGAGGCGATCGATGGCGCACTGGCCGGTTTGCTGCCGGAAAAGTTGTGCCGTGACCATCTGTTGGCGCCGTTGGCCCGCAACGACGACACGCTGGACGTGGCCTTCGCCACCTTTGAAGACCTGCTGATGGTCGACGAGCTGCAACTGTTGACCGGCCTAACCATCCGGCCGCTGATCGCCCCGCTGGACGTAGTGGAGGCTACCATCGAGGCGCTGTATCGGGCGGCCCAAGTGAGCTTCGCCGGCTCCATGGACGGCTACGCGCCCGACGCGGCGGACGATCTGAGCGGCGGCAACGAGAACTTGGAGGACTCGTCGCACGCGGTCCTGGACCTCGACGTGGCCCCGCCGCCCGGCCCCGACGGCCGCATCGTCCACCTGGTCAACCAGATCCTGGAGCAGGCCTTGCGGACCAAGGCCAGCGATATTCACATCGAGCCCTTCGAAGACTCGTGCGCCATCCGACTGCGGGTGGACGGGGTGCTCCGCGAGCTGATCCCGCCGCCGCGGTCGCAATTCGTCTCCATCGTTTCCCGCTTCAAAATCCTGGCCAAGATGGACATCGCCGAGAAGCGGGTGCCGCAGGACGGGGCCATCGCCCTGAAAAGCGGCGAGCGGCGGATCGACTTGCGCGTCAGCACCGTGCCCACCGTCTACGGCGAAAAGATGGTGATGCGAATTCTCGATAAGGGGGCCATTCCCATCGAATTGACCGGACTCGGGTTTGACGAGCGCCAATCGACGGACCTGATCGAGTCAATTCAGATGCCCCACGGTCTGATGCTGGTGACCGGGCCTACCGGCAGCGGAAAGAGCACCACCCTCTACGCCTGCCTGAACCGTTTGAATGAGCCGGAGACCAATATCTGCACGGTGGAAGACCCGGTGGAGTACAAGTTTCGCGGCATCAACCAGGTGCAGGTGAAGACCCAAGTGGGCTTGACCTTCGCCGGCGCGCTGCGGGCCTTCCTGCGGCAAGACCCGGACGTGATCATGGTGGGCGAGGTCCGCGATCAAGAGACCGCCCAGATCTGTCTTCGGGCGGCCTTGACCGGGCACTTCGTCCTCTCCACCATCCACACCAACGACTCGCTCTCGGCGGTCAATCGGCTGGAAGACATGGGCATTGAGCCGTTCTTGCTGGCCTCCACCCTGCGAGTGCTGGAAGCCCAGCGGCTGGTCCGCCGCCTCTGTCCGGAGTGCAAACAGCCCTACCAGTGCGATGCCGAGACGGCCCAGACCTACGGGCTGGAGGCGGGGCAGACCCTGTATCGCTTCAAAGGCTGCGACGAGTGTCGCGGCACCGGCTACCGGGGCCGGATCGGCGTCTTCGAGGTGGTCCGCATCACCGCCCAGATGGCCCAACTCATTCAGAGCCGGGCCCCGTTGCCGGAACTCCGCGCCGCCGCCCGCCAGCAAGGCATGAAGCTGCTGATCGACAGCGGCATGGACAAAGTCCGCGAGGGATTGACCAGTTTGGAAGAAGTCCTGACCGTGGCCACCAGCGACGAGGAGTAGACGATGTACCGGCGGGGACTGGCTCCTTTTTCGGCCGCTGGCAGCCTCGCGCTCCGCATCGACGCGACGGCCGAAAAATGTGCCTGTCCCCTTTGTTGGAGCTGACACCAATGGCCTTTGAAGACTGGTTCATCGCCCGCGCACGCGTCTCCAGCAAGCCGCATCGGAAGATCACCATGGACGACAAGATGACCTTCTTTCAGCAACTCTCGACGCTGGTGTCGGCGGGCACGCCGTTGCTGCAGGCCCTGGAGATTTGCGCCCAGCAGAACCAGAGCACCAAGCTGCGACAGGTGCTGGACCAGATCGCCTCGCGAGTGGCGGCGGGCAGTTCCGTCCACGCCGCCGCCGCCAACCATACCGACGTCTTCCAACACCATTGGATCGAGGTCATTCGCACCGGCGAGGTCACCGGCCAGATGGCTACCGTCCTGTTGGAGCTCAACAAGCAGATCGCCGACTCGCGAGCTACTCGCCGCAAGATCAGCGGGGCGCTGATGTACCCGATCATCTTGATCCTGTTCGCCATCGGAGCGGTCACCGTCATGCTCTGGTTCGTGGTGCCCACCTTCGCCAAGATGTTCAAGGACATGGGGGCCGAACTGCCCGGCATCACCCAATTCGTGGTCAATCTCTCCGGCTATGTGGTCGCCTACGGAGTCTACGCGGTGGGGGGGATGATCGTCCTGGTCTTTGCCTTTCGCAAGTATTTCCATACCGAGGCGGGACGGCGGTGCGTCGTCGGCATCGGGCTTTCGCTGCCGATGGTCGGCGAATTGATCGTGCAATCGGCCATGTACCGCTTTGCTTCCAATATCGCCTTGCTGTTGAACAGCGGCGTCCCCATGCTCGCCACCCTGGGCACCCTGGAGAACGTGTTCCACACCAATCCCATCTACCGCGAGGCGCTGGTCGCCGTGCAAACCCGGGTCGCTTCCGGCCGCCCGCTGGCCGCTTCGCTGGAGGAAACCGGCCTGTTCACCACCATGATCTCCAACATGGTCCGCATCGGCGAAGAGTCCGGGCAGTTAGCCAAGGTGATGGAGCAAATCGCCCCCTACTACAAGGAAAAAATGGAATCCCTGATTGCCCGCGTCACCAAGTTGCTCGAGCCGGTGATCATCTTGGGCATGGGCGTCACCGTGGCCGGGCTGATGATGTCGATCTATATGCCGATGTTTGAGATGGCGGGAAAGATCCACTAGTCGAGATCATTCATGGAACCATGAGATGCAAAGCGGAAAGCCGAAAGCGGAGGGATTGAGAGTTGAGAGTTGAGGGTCCGCGTGTCACCTTTTGCATTTTTCATTTTGCATTTTTCATTTTGCAATTTGTCCTCCGCGTACCCGCGGTGAATAATCCGCTCAGAAAATAAGTCAGCAATGAGAACAGATCACTGCACCGCCGGTTCCGGCCGGAATCGCCTCCGCGGCGGTTTTTCGCTCATCGAGACGATGATCGTGGTGACGGTCATCGGCATCCTGATCCTGTTGAGCGAGCCGTCGTACAACCGCGCGGTGGAGCAAATGCGGGCCGACGTGGCCGCCGGCAATCTCCGCAGCATCTGGTCGGCCGAACGCGTCTACTGGCTGGAGAACCAGACCTACGCCACCGACCTGTCACAATTGGGGCCTAGCGGGCTTTCCCTCTTGGACCCGGAAATTCTCCAGACGAGTACCGGCTACAGCTACGCCTTTAGCGGCGCCTCCGACGGCACCAGCTTTGCCGCCACTGCCACGCGGGTGGGAAGCACCGCCGAACTGTCCATTGACGCCAACGGCACAGTCACCGTGGTCAGTGGGACTATTACGCCTGGATTCCAATAATGCACCTTCATAAGCGTTCATACACTGGGGACTGGCTCATTTTTCGGCCGTGCGTGCCCTCCCATGCAGCGAGGCCGAACAGGCCGAAAAATGTGCCTGTCCCCTTTGCCACTCCTGAAGAAAACGTCACGCGGAGCGTGACGAGTACAGCCCGCCGCCGCGGTTTCTCGCTGCTGGAGCTGGGAGTAGCCATGGCGGTGCTCGCCTTCGCGTTAATTGGCATGTTCCCGCTGGTCATCATGTACTCCCGAGGTTTGACCAAGCTGGAGCAAAGCAGCCCCATGCAAAATGTCCAAGGCAGCAGCGCAACCTGGTACTTGATCCCCTCTTCCGACGCCTGGGCTCGCAAGCTGGGCGCGGCCGCCCAACTGACCTCGGACGCCACCAAGCTGGGCAATTATGCCTCCCCGTTGACCATCCCGCCTTCGACGGCGATCCGCAACGACAGTCCGACCACTGACAGCGATGGCGACGGCATCATGGACTATAGCGATCCGGGTTGGAGTTGCGGCAGCACTCCGAGTGCCTACAACCAGGATTACCATTACACCAATGCCCTGCCTTCTTGGAGTCGGCACGGCGGATTCGCCGTTTGGAGCTTCCAAATCTCGACGGCTGGATGGTATGCCATCCAGACCACCTGGCCCAGCCCCACGGGGCTGCACCTGACCACGGTGCAATATCAAATCACCCTGGCCGGAACGCCGATCACCGGCAGTCCGTTTAACATCGATCAGACGAACACTTCCGCCGGAATCCCAGATGAGACCGGGCTATCGTTGGTCTGGTGTAAACTCACCCCGGGGCTCGTCTATCTCACCCCCGGGCTCCTACAAGTGCAACTGAGCAACGTGCAGCCAAACTCCAATGCAAACAGCCGCTCGGTGATCGCCGACGCCGTCCGGTTGGTGCAGAACGACGTCCAGATGGTTTCGTTGGATCGATCGCTCAACTCCCAAAACCTCACCGTCCACGTCTCCATTACCCCGCGGATCTGCCAATGACGCGCATCCTGACCAACCGGCCGGGGACTGGCTCATTTTTCGGCCCCCTTAAGGCCGCCTTCCGCAGGCTCCCGATGGCCGAAAAATGTGCCTGTCCCCTTGAGCCGAAGGGGACCGTCCCATTTTCGCGGCGAGTGAATCCGTTTCCTCAACGTGACTCCTCATCGCCGCGAAGGGCACCGGCGGGCACCATGCGAAGCATGGTCGGTTGGTCGGGACCGTCCCCGGCCGGCTTCACCCTGGTGGAAGTTATGGTGGTCAGCGGGTTGATGGCCTTCTTGGCGGTGTTGTTGGCCAAAGCTTCCGCCGGCATCGGCCGTCCGGCCGCCGAGGTGATCCGCCGCAGCCAGGGCTTGCAGGAGATGAACCTGGCAGCGGCGGCGCTGGCCCGCGACCTGGGCGGCTCTCTGGCCGATCCGGCCGGCCGGCTGGGACCCAAGACGCTGGGAAAGTTCGACAGTTGGCTCACATGGTCGGATTCCCAGTATCCTCCCAACTCGGTCCTTCAGCTCTCGTTCGCCAACGGAACCAGTCCCGACAACGTCGTCACTTACTCGGTACAGCCGGACACCGCCGCCTCCGCGGCCCTCGGATCCGGACAGACGGTTTATTGGCTAGTTCGCCAGGATTCCGCCACCAACACCACTTTTACCGTAGCCAGGAACTTGAGCGGCTTCCAAGTGACCTCGACCGGCGGCAACTATCAAATCAACCTCTCCTTCCTGTACCGGGTGCATCAGCCGCAAGGGCAATCCCCGTACTTGACCCGCACCTGCAGCCTGATGGCCAAAGCCCCATGATCGGGGACTGTCCCCTTTTACCACCATGATCCAGCGATCCCCAAGACGAAACCGCCCCTCCCGACGGCGCGGTTATGCGCTGGTCTTGGTCTGCCTGTTCGTCGTCTTGTTCCTTTCGCTGTTGGGGGTGGCCTGGCGGCAGATGGCCTCCGCCCTGCGGATCGCATCGCTGCAATCCATCCAACAGCAGAGCGGCAATACCTCCGTTTTTCAAACCCAGCGCGATGCCGGCAGTGTGCCCGCTCTGGCCTTGGCCATGCGAATGCTGGAACTCCGCCTGTGCACCAACCCGACCACCGGCGTAACCCAGCTCAACGTGGCTGGCGACGTGACCCAGGCCCCGACCTCCTCCAATTTACAGTCCTCTTATGCGTGCACGGTGATCATCGATCTGGCGACCGGCATCCGCGTGTCGGATCCGTCGCTCGCCTCGAAGCCAGCCTATTACACGCTGAGTTTCAATTACGATACCGGCTACACGGACGGCAGTCATTGGTCGGTGGCCGTCGCCCCGTCCACCTCGAGCGACATTAGCAATCTGCCGGCCATGCCCAGCAATCCACCATAATCACCCATGCAGTCCAAGTCACCGAATCCTGTCGTTTCTCCCGCGGCTGAGCACCGCAGTCAGTCCGACCGCCGCAAGACGCCCACCAGCGTCTGGCGGGCATTTCTGCCAAACGGCCGACGCCTGCGCAGTCGCCGCCGCCACGAGCATTGCCGGCCGTATTTCGTCGACCGCTACTCGTCGGCCATGTTCCTCGGCGTGGTCATGCTCATCCTGGCCACGTTAATCGACGCGATTCTAACGGTCCAGATCCTGCGGGCCGGCGGCGAGGAGGTCAATCCGTTGATGGACCGGCTGCTGAATCACAGCCTGGAGGCCTTTGTGTTGGGCAAATACCTCCTAACGGTCCTCGGACTGCCCTTGCTACTGATCTTCAAGAACCACTACCTCTTCGGCACAAGACTGCGGGTGGGGCACCTGGTGCCGGCGGCCGTGGCCCTGTACGGCCTGCTGATCGCCTACCAGCTCGTGCTCATGCACCAGTGCGGCGGCTGGTAGCGGGGACCCACAGGCCCATGAACTGCTCCGCCGGCAGCGATTCCAAACGCGGCGGATCGCGAAACAGCTCCAGCAGCCGTTGACACCGTTCGTCGGGCAGACGGCTGGCTACGTTCGCCTGGAACTTCCGCTCTAACAGGGGAACCACTTCGCCGCGGCGGCGAAGATGGCCCATCGGATACTCCACCTCAACCCGCTGGGTGGCGCTCCCGTCCGTAAAGAACACCTGCACGGCGTTGGCCACGCTTCGCTTCTGGGGGTCGAGATAGTCGCGGCTGTAATGCGGCACCTCGACCACTTCCATCTTCTCCCTCAGCCGGTCGATCCGGGGGTTTTGGGCGTATTCGTCCTGGTAGTGTTCCGCCGACAGCGTGCCCTCAAGCAGGGCCACCGCCACCATGTATTGGATGCAGTGGTCGCGGTCGGCCGGGTTGTGGAGCGGCCCCCGCTTGTCGATGATCCGGGCGGCCGATTGCTGGGTATCGATCCGCACCCGTTCGATCTGGTCGAGCCGTCCTTGCACCTCGGGGTACAACTGGACGGCCGCCTCGACGGCGGTTTGCGCGTGGAACTCGGCCGGGTAGGCCGCCTTGAACAGAATGTGCTCGATCACGTAGCTCGAATACGGCCGGGACACACGCAGAGGCTGGCCCCGCAGGATCGCGTCGCAGAAGCCCCAGGTCGGGGCGCTGAGTACATAGGGATACCCCATTTCGCCCTGCATGGCCATCAGCGCCAGCCGCACGCCGCGGCTGGTGGCGTCGCCGCCCGCCCACGATTTCCGCGAGCCGGTGTTCGGGGCATGACGGTAGGCGCGCAGACAGCCGCCGTCGATCCAGGCGTTGGAAACGGCGTTGAGCACCTGGTCCCGCGACCCGCCCAACATGGCCGTGGCCACCGCCGCGCTGGCCACCCGAACCAGCAGCACGTGATCGAGCCCCACGCGATTAAAGCCATTCTCCAACGAGAGGACGCCTTGGATCTCGTAGGCCTTGATGGTGGCCGTCAGGATGTCGCGAACGGAAAGCTCACCGGCCGGGGACTGGCTCATTTTCTGCCCTTCGAGGGCGAAAAATGTGCCTGTCCCCTTAGGCCCCACCTTGCGTTCCAAGGGGGACAGTCCCATTTTCGCGGCCTCCTGCCGCGAAAATTGGGACAGTCCCCCTGAACGTTTGGCTGGCTGGCTGACCCAATCGGCGCAGGCCAAAATAGCCCCCAGGTTGTCGGAGGGGTGCCCCCATTCGGCCGCCAACCAACTGTCGCTAAAGTCAAGCCAACGAATCGTGGCCCCGATGTTGAAGGCCGCCTGAACCGGGTCGAGCTCCCAGTCGGTGCCGGGCACCCGGACGCCGCCGGCTAGGACTGCCCCGGGGACCAACGGCCCCAGCAGCCGACGACATTCCGGATAGCCCAGCGCCAGCATCGCGCAGCCCAGACTGTCCATCAGACACAGCCGCGCCGTCTGATAGGCCTCCGGGCTCTCGATCACCGCCGAGAGGGCGTAATCAGCGATCTCGCTGAGGGCCCGGTCACAGGGCGGGGACTGGCTCATTTTTTTGGCCCCCTTCGCCGTCTCCCTTGTGTCCGTCTGAAGGTCGAAAAAAATGTGCCTGTCCCCTTGGCCCAAGGGGGACAGTCCCATTTTCGCGGCGAGCATTGTGCCTTCTGAGGAGCGAGTCCTCTCCGCCGCGAAAATGCGACAGTCCCCTATCAGTGGTCGCGTCCGCGGCAGCCGTGCCGGTCATCGGAAGTCCACCTCGTGGCCGGCGATCACGCCCCGGTCGACATCGACATCGCGGGCGTCGGCGGGCAAAAAGGGTTGCGGACCGGGACCGACGTAAAAAGCACTGGGGCGAATCAGCTTGTTATCGGCCCGCTGCTCGATGATGTGGGCGGACCAGCCGGCGGTGCGGGCCAACACGAAGACCGGCGTGAACATCGACTTGGGAATGCCCATGCTGTAGTAGGCCGGGGCGCTGTAAAAATCCACGTTGGGGAAGAGTTTCTTTTCCCGCCACATGACCTGCTCGATCCGTTCGCAAATGGCGAACAGGTTCTGTTGGCCGACCGCCTCCGTCAGCCGCCGGACCCACGGCCTGAGGATATCGCAGCGCGGGTCGCTGATCTTGTAGACCCGGTGTCCGAAGCCCATGATCCGCTGTCTCCAAGCCAGGGCCTCCATCACCCCGGCCTCGGCCTCATTCGGATCGGTAAAACACTGCAACAGCGCTAGGGCCGCCTCGTTGGCCCCGCCGTGCAGCCAACCGCGGAGCGTGCCGATCCCGGCCCCGATGGCCGAATAGAAATCGGACAGGGTGGAGGCGGCCACTCGGGTGGCGAAGGTCGAGGCGTTGAACTCGTGCTCGGCATACAGGATCAGCGAAACGTCCAGCGCCTGCTGGTGCAGGGGGCCGGGCGGCTTGCCGTGCAGCAGCTCGAGGAAGTGACCGGCCAGCGAAATCTGGTCGGACTGGACCTCGATCCGCCGATGGTGATGGGCGAAATGGTACCAATAGAGCAGGATGCCGGGAAAAGCCGCCAGCAGCCGCTCGGCCACTTTTTGTTCGTCGTTAAACCTCCGTTCCGGCTCCAGGCAGCCCAGGGCCGAGCAGCCGGTCCGCAACACGTCCATCGGAATCGACTGGGGCGGCAGGCGTTCCAGCATCTCCTTGAGCGGTTCCGGCAGTCTTCGCAACTCGATCAGCCGCCGGCGAAAATCGCGCAACTCGTTGTGCCCGGGCAGATGCCCATAGATCAAAAGGAAGGCCACTTCCTCGAAACAGGCCTTTTCGGCCAAGTCTTCGATCGCGTAGCCGCGGTAGGTCAGCCCGACCCCCTCCTTGCCCACGGTCGAAATGGCCGTCTTGCCGGCCACCACCCCCGCCAAACCGTCTCTTTTCTCCGCAACTCGTTCGCTCACCGGTAGATCCTCCTTTTCCTCAAATTCTACGTGCGATCGACTCCGAGGCCAGTGGCGTTCGCGGCGCAATGTTCCTGGAAGTGCGGCGGTTCATCGCCGCTTTTCCGGGATTTTCCACCACTTACAGCAACCGTTCACGGGGACTGTCCCCATCACCCGTCCGAAAAACGGTTTTCC
>JAJYGU010000084.1 GCA_021784975.1 Planctomycetota bacterium | reverse complement strand
ACATCAGGATGGGTATGAGGATCGCCGTACTTCACGTTGTGCATGGGCGTCGACAACCAGCGCGACCTGGTGCGGGCCATCGACACCGGGCGGGTGATGGTGGCCTTGGTAGTCCCTTACGATTTCGCCAGACGGATCGACGCCCACCGCGACGCGCCGGTCCAGTTCATCGTCGACGGCAGCGACTCGAACACGGCCACCATCGCCATCGGCTACGCCGACGTCATCGCGCAAATCTACGCCCTCGACCTGGCTTCGCAGCGATCGCAGCGGAGCGGCGGCCCGGCGATTCAGATTCCGCTGGACGTCCGCCCGCGGGTCTGGTTCAACGAGGAGTTGGAATCGAAGAACTTTATCGTTCCCGGCCTGATCGCGGTAATCATGATGGTAATCGCCGCCCTGCTGACTTCGCTGACCATCTCCCGCGAGTGGGAGCGGGGTACCATGGAGCAGCTCATCTCCACTCCGATCAAAGGGCCCGAGTTGATTCTCGGCAAGTTGCTGCCTTACTTTTCGGTGGGCATGCTCGACATGTTGCTGGCGGTGGTCATGGGCCAGTTCCTGTTTCACGTCCCCTTTCGCGGCGACGTGGCCCTGCTGTTCGGCCTGGCGATGATCTTCCTGGTGGGGGCCTTGGCGATGGGCATGACCATCAGCATCGTCACCAAGAGCCAACTGCTCTCCAGCCAGGTGGCCATGGTGGCCACCTTCCTGCCGTCGTTTCTGTTATCCGGATTCATGTTCACCATCGCCAACATGCCCCGGGTGATCCGGCTGATTACCTACATCGTGCCCGCCCGGTATTTCATCGTGATTCTCAAGGGGATCTACCTCAAAGGCGTGGGCATGGAGATTCTGGCGGTGCCGACCGGGCTGCTGGCGGTCTATGGGATCGTGATGGTGTTGTTGGCCAACTTTCGCTTCAAGAAGAAACTGGCCTGATATGTGGCAACGGGTCCGACACATGCTGATCAAGGAGTTCATCCAGGTCTTTCGCGACCCGCGGATGAGAACCGTGATCTTCGTCATCCCCTGCTTCCAGGTGATGGTGATCGGCTATGCGGTTTCCACCGACGTCAAGCACGTGGCCACGGCGGTGCTCGACCGCGACAACAGCCCCGCCAGCCGCGACCTGGTGGCCCGCTTCGTCCAGTCGGGCTACTTCGACGTGGTGGCCAACGTCGACAACGACCGGCAAGCCCGCGACCTGATCGACCGCAGCCAGGCGAGCGTGGTCTTGCAGTTCGACCACGGCTTTGCCGAGGACCTCCGCACCGGCCGCAGCGGGCGCTTGCAGGTGATCGTCGACGGCACCGACTCGAACACCGCCAGCATCGAGTTCAGCTATGCCAACAAGATCGCCACCGCCTATTCGTCGCAGGTCCTCGGCCAGCGGATCGACATCGCCCTTGGCCCGGCCGGCCGCTCGGGCAGCCTCGATCTGCGGACGCGATCCTGGTTCAACGACAACCTGGAAAGCCGCAATTTCTTCGTGCCCGGCGTGCTGGTGGTGGTCGTCACCCTGGCCACCCTGCTGCTGACGAGCATGGCGGTAGTCCGCGAACGGGAAATTGGCACCATGGAGCAGATCATGGTCACGCCGATCACCCCCGGCGAGTTCATCCTCGGCAAGACGGTGCCGTTTGCCCTGATCGGCTTCGTGGACGTGATCCTGGTCACTCTGATCGGCGTCTTCTGGTTCGAGGTGCCGATCCGCGGCAGTCCGTTGCTGCTGCTTTTGGCGACTGCGGTGTATCTGATGACCACCCTGGGCGTGGGCCTCTTGATCTCCACGCTCAGTCAGACCCAGCAGCAGGCAATGATGAGCACCTTCTTTTTCTTCTTCCCGGCCATGTTGCTCTCGGGCTTTGCCTTTCCGATCGCCAATATGCCGGAGTGGGTGCAGTGGTTGACGTTGGCGAACCCGATACGTTATTATTTGGCGATCGTTCGCAGCGTGTTCTTGAAGGGCGTGGGCTTGGAAGTGCTCTGGCCGCAGGTGCTCGCGCTCTTTGGGATGGGGGCGGTCACGCTCGAATTGGCCGTCCGCCGCTTCCATAAGACGTTGTGAGGCAGTCAGACTATGAGCATATCAATCTTCACCGTGGCATGGATGCTCCTTGCCGCGGCGCCAACAGAGAGAGTCAAGAACCCGGTCTTCGACGACCTGATCACCAAGGGCGTGACCATGTCGGACGGTTCGACCTTCAAGCTGCCGCGGCCGCTGCTGGTCGACGGGCTTGACGCCGCCGAACAGCGGGCAGTCCTGGCCAAGTTGTGCGATGCCCGCACTCCCTTGCGGGCAGTACTCCGCAAGTCGTCGCGGGCGCCGATCGTGGTCAAGATACGCACCCTTCGAGCTCGCCAAAAGGAAGAGCCCGCCATCCGCTCGATCGACTTCTGGTTCGTGGCCCACGGCGACTGGGACATCCTGAACTCGAAGGACTTTCTCCAGTCGCTCACCAAGCACGATGAGGAGGGCCAGGGCCATATCGTTTCCAAGTCGGGCATTCTCACCGACGAAGAGATGGCCCAACGCAAGCTGACCCTCCCCAAGCAGGACGGCCGCGAGGAGCGGTTCGTGTATACGACTTTCTCGATGTTCGATCTGGTGGAGTTGAGCACTACCAGGCTGGCGGTGCTCGTCCGCGGCCGGGATTCGGTGTTGGCGGCCGCCAAGATCGACCCGCGTTTCGACCATGACCGCGATTATCCCAACCAGTGGCGGCCGCTGGTGCGCAACGAACTGGCGGAGGTCCATTTAGGCCCGGCCCATCCGTATCACTGGGGCGGCGGCTATGCCAAGATCACCCGCTTGAAGCAGCCCGCCGACGCGGTGATGATCGAGTGCCACCTGGTCTACGAAGAACCCTATGCCTGGTTCGAGGGCGCCAACCTGGTCCGGCAAAAAGGTCCGCTCATGGTCCAAGAGCAGGTCCGCACCTTCCGCCGCAAACTGGCCATCGCCAGCGCCAATAACGGGAAAAGGTAACCGTTCGCAGGGACGATCCCGATTTTTGTAGCGACCTTGCTGCGGATCGCGCCCAGCCACAACATCGGGACGGTATCTCCAATCCCTAATCGCTCTAGCTCCTGGCTTGACTCCCATCTCCCATTCCACCCCCCGCTTTTCGTTTTTCGCTTTCGGCTTTCCACCTCCCCCTTGCGAACTCCGAACTCTCTTTGTTCACAACTATCTTGCTTGGCCGGAGAGGATCATGGCCGCCAGGCGGTGCGGTTCGGCGATTTCGATGTCGTCCGGTACATTCTGGCCGTTGGTCAGGTAGCTCAGCGGCAGCCCGCTGGAACGCAGCATGGGCAACACGCTGCCCAAGCCGGTGGCCTCGTCCAATTTGGTGAGAATCAAGGCGGTGGCCCCGATGGCCGTAAACCGCTGGGCGGTCTCTTCCAGCGTACGGGCGGCGGCCACGCTGCTCAGGACCAGATGGACCTCGTCGGCGTTGGCTTCCTCCAGGAAGGCCCGTAGCTCCTGCACGCGGACTTCGTCGCGCGGGCTGCGTCCGGCGGTATCCATCAGCACCAGATCGAGATGGCTCATCCGCTCGACGGCTTCGCGCATCTCGCGCGGCGACGAGACTACCAGCATCGGCAGATCGATGATGTCGGCATAGGTTCGCAGTTGCTCGACCGCCGCGATGCGGTAGGTATCCACCGTAATCAGGCCCACGCGGCGTTTTTCTTTCAGTCGGAAGTTGGCCGCCAGCTTGGCGATCGTCGTGGTCTTCCCCACTCCGGTTGGCCCTACCAGGGCGGCCACGCGGCAGCGGCCGGGCGTGACTTGCATCGGGCCGGACACGCGAATCTCGGCCTCAAGCATTTCGGCCACCCGGGCCTTCAACCGGGCGGGATCGTCGAAGCCGACGTCGTGGAACTCGCCGCGGACCCGCTCCACCAGCCCGCGGGCCACCTCCTCGCTCAAGTCGACGTCGAGCAAGTCGGTAAACAGGCGGAACAGCTCGTCGGGCAAGTCGCGATCCTGGCCGCCGTCGCCGCACTTGGAACGCCGGTAGAGGTCCTTGACCATGGCCTCCAAGGTGCTGAGCTGCCCTTGCACCTGTTGCGAGAGCTTTTCTTCGGCGGGACGCGGGACCGCGGGCGGGCAAGACCGAGAACTCGCCTCTGCCGACTGCGGCGGGGCAAAGCCGGAGGCCAGCGCGGCCGCATCCTCGATGTGGGCTGCCTGGTCGGCGCGGCTGCGCAAGGCCAACCGGCTGGGCACGTTCACCCCGCAAGAAGCAGTCACCTCGATCTCCCGGCGAACCGACAAGAGGCCCAGGAATCCGCGGCGGCGGACCTCGCGGGTGTGCAACACCGCCGCATCCGGTCCCAGCTCGCGCCGTACCAGCGCCAGCGCCTCATACATCGTCGCCGCTCGATAAGTTCGCAGGTCCATGGCCGGTCAGGGGTCAGAGGTCAGAGATCGAAGTTTGATGGATGAGTGGATAGGCGGATTAGTGAACTTCTTTCGGCTTCTTGGCAACAGGGATCAGGGGGTCGTCGCCAGAGCTTGGGGATTGGTGATCATGGCCACCGATTCGATTCTTGTATCACGGGTGATTTCGTTGTAGCTGAGCACGATTAGCTCCGGCAGCCGGGCGGTGGTGAGCAATTTGAGCGTCAGGCGGACCAGCGGGCTAACCAGGACCAGCGGCGGTCGATTTGTGGAAGTCAGCCTCGGCAGTTCAGCTTCAATCGAGCGGCAGATGTCCTGCACCGTCTCCGGTGACAGCCGCACCGACAGCCCTTGCTCGTCGTATTGGCAGCCGTTGCGGATCACGTCTTCCAGCCCCGGATCGAAGGTGAGCACGTGCAGGCACTTTTCTTTGTCGCGGTACCGCCCGCAAATCGTGCGGGCTAGTCGTTGGCGAACGTACTCGGCCAGCAAGGCCGGATCTTTCGTCCGGGCGGCGGAGTCGCCGAGCGATTCGAGGATCGGTCCCAATTGCCGGATCGAGACATCCTCGCGGAGCAGCGATTGCAGGACCTGCTGCACCTCGGAGAGCTTCATCACGCCGGAGATCAGTTCGTCGACCACCACCGGCGAAGTCCGCCGCAGTTGGTCGATCAGATGTTTGGTGGCGTCGCGGGTCAACAGCTCCGCGGCGTTGCGGCGGACGGTGGCGGCCAGGTCCGCGGCGATCACTCCAGCGGCGTCGCGGTCGGTGCCGGGCGAGACGGCACCTTCGGCGGCCACGGTGTCGGCAATCTTGATGCGGTATTGGCGGTGCTCCAGCCGCAGGTTGTCGCGGACGCGGACTTTCGGAAGAAGGATGCCGATTTCGGCGGCCACGTTCTGCCGCACGCGGCCGATGCGTTCCAACAAGTCGCCGCCGCGCTGGGCGTCGGCCAGCCGCAATAGTCCCACGCCCAGCTCCACCTCCATCGGGTCCACCGCCAGGAAGTCTTCCACCCGCGGCTGCGGGCGCTCTTGGCCGGCGGCCTGTCGCTGGGCGGACTGCAGCCTGTTTTCGCGGCGGGTGAGCAGGGCCGCCATGCCGACGCAGCCGGCTCCCAGCAGCAACAACGGAATCCGCGGCAAACTGGTAAAGATCAACATGCCCAGGAAGCCGCCCGCCAACGCCAAAGTTTGTGGGCGGGAGAAGAGCTGGGTCAGGAACTCGCTGGGCAAATTGGTGGCCTGCGAGCTGCGGGTGACCAAGAGGCCGGCCGCCAACGAAATCAACAGCGCCGGCACTTGGGTGACCAGGCCGTCGCCGATGGTCAAGGTCGTAAACAGCGAGGCCGCCCGGCTGAGGTCCATCCCCTTCTCGACAATGCCAATAAACAACCCGCCGATGATGTTAATGAGGATGATCACGATGCCGGCGATGGCGTCGCCGCGGACGAACTTGCTGGCTCCATCCATGGCCCCGAAGAAGTCGGCCTGCCGCACCACCTCTTGCCGGCGGCGCTGGGCCTCGCGGTCGTCGATGGTGCCGGCGCTTAAGTCGGCGTCAATGGCCATCTGCCGCCCCGGCATGCCGTCGAGGATAAACCGGGCAGCCACCTCGCTGATCCGCGTGGCCCCTTTGGTGATGACCACGAACTGAATCAGTACGATGATTGAAAAGATGATCAACCCCACGACGATCTTATCGGCCCCGGTGGCCCCGCCGGTGACGAACTCGCCGAAGGTCCGCACCACTCCGCCCGCCGCCGTGGCCCCGTCGGCGGCAGCGCGGGTAAGGATCAGTCGCGTGGTGGCCACGTTCAGCACCAGGCGAAACAGCGTGGTGGTCAACAGCAGCGAGGGAAAAACGTTGAACTCCAGCGGTGTGCGGACATAGATCGTCGTCAGCAACATGATCACCGCAATGGTGATGTTGGCCGACAGCAACAGATCCAGGGCGCGGGCCGGCACCGGGGCCAAGATCACCAGGACGCTGGCGACCAGGGCCACGGGCAAGATCAAGTCCTGCAATCGGGCAGACCAGCCCGCCGCGGCAGGACGCGACGGCGCAACACTAGCCATCGGCAACTCCCACGCTTTCATGAGCATTGGATGAGGGGCGGGAAGGTAACAAAAAAAGGGCGGAGTGTCCAGGTTGGTTTGTGGGCCATCCCCACGTCGGAGCTATGGTCGCACCACACCTTGTACCAATGCGGACGGATGTGTTAACATGGCCCGCCAGTTCGGCAGAGAGTGCATTTGGGCGAATCTTTTGGGACGGTGAGGCTTGTTGCGCACCTCTGCCTTACCCGATGAGGGCTTTGCCATGAGCGCGGCTCAAGAAAAGCAATCGCAGCCGGAAAACTCCGGCTACACCGACCGCCTCTGGATCCCGCGGGTCTGGGACGGCATGATGCCGGCCGGATGGTTCCGGCTGTTGGCCCGCAACCGACTGGCGATTTCACCGCGCTGCCTGAGCATGGCGGCCTTGATCTCCGTGATCACTTTGTTTAATTGGGCCTTTGCCCTAACGCAAAGCGTCTTGTTCGGCAGGCGGATCCGGCGGACTAAGATTCAAGACGATCCGATTTTTGTGGTTGGCCACTGGCGGTCGGGCACTACCCTCTTGCACGAGCTTCTGGTGCTCGATCCGCGGTTCACCTTTCCCAGCAACTACGACTGTTTTGCCCCGACTCACTTCCTGGTGTCGGGCTGGCTGATCCGACCGACCTTGGGCCTGTTGCTGCCCTCGCGGCGGCCCATGGACAACATGGCCTTCGGCTGGAACCATCCCCAGGAGGATGAGTTTGCCATGTGCAACATGGGCGTCCCCTCGCCCTACTTGACGACCCTCTTTGCGAACCGTCCGCCGCAATATCCGGAGTATCTGGACCTTCGCAACCTGCCCCCGGCGGCCGTGCGGCGTTGGAAGGATTCGCTCCGCTGGTTCCTGACCTGCCTGACGGTGCGGCGTCCCAGGCGAATCGTGTTGAAGTCGCCGGTTCACACGGCCCGCCTCAAGGTCCTCCTGGAGATGTTTCCTAAGGCGAAGTTCGTCCACATTGTCCGCGATCCCTACGCCATCTTCCCCTCCACCATCAACCTTTGGAAACGTCTCTACCGCGACGAAGGCCTGCAGACGCCGACCTATCAAGGGTTGGAAGAGTATGTCTTTAACATGCTCAACCGGATGTACGACGCCTTTGAAGAGGACCGGCGACTGCTGGCTCCCGGCCAGTTCTGTGAAGTCCACTACGAAGAGTTCGTGGCCCATCCGGTGGCCCAGATGCGCCGCATTTACGAGCACCTAGGGCTGGGCGGGTTTGAGGCCGTCCGGCCGGCCATCGAGACTTATTTCGCCGAGCAGAAGCACTACAAGACCAACCGCTACCGGATGACCCCCGAGTTGCACGCGGAAATCACCCGCCGCTGGAGCCGCTACATTGAGCAATACGGTTACGCCAGCGAGACGGCGGACACGAAAAGTTGAAGCCGCATGAGAGTTCACGTCGATTTGCCCTCGCCCATCGGCACGGCCCCCAGTTCGGCCGCTGCCGCCTGCACGGCGCGAAACGCCTGGCCGCCGGCCACCTGCGCCCCGCGGCGGAGATCGTCGAGCAAGTCGCCGAGAAATTCGTGTTCCAGCCAGTCGGCCAGCCAGCCGGCCCGCTGTTGGGCATAGCGGGCTTGCAGACGGCCGAAGAGGCGTCCCGCCGCCTGGCGGACGCCTTCGCTGGTGCCGCTCATCAAGGCCTCGCCGCCGCCGGTGATGCCTCCGGCAATGGCCGCCTCGGTGGCCAAATGACCCACCGTCTGCGAAGCCGCCTGGGCCGCCGCCTGGCCGGCCAGATCGCCGGCGAAGTGCAGGCCGGTGAAGAACAGGCCGACGGTAATGGCCGGTCGGGCAAGGGCGGCGGCGTGGTCGAGCGACTGCAAGAACCACACCGCCCGCGGGTTCGACGTCCGCCAGGCGTCCAGTTCGCCGTGGAGAAAATCGCGGTAGTGCTCGTCGACCGCCGGCAGCCTTTCGTGGGCGGCCTGCACCCGCGCCAGCAGGCTTGCCCGCGCCCGGCCGCCCAGCAGATGCTTCAGCCGGGGCCGAAGGGTGTCGTTGCCCACCTCGGCGAGGCGATCCAATTCGCCGAGCAGTTTTTCCACCGCCGACAGGATGGCATCCCGCTCCCGCCCGCGAAACGCCGCCAGCGGATCGGCGGCCGGCCCGGTCATGGCGTTCCAGGCGGCCCGCATCGGCCAGGTGGCCCCGCGGCCCACCACCCGGTAAAAGCCGTGGATCCGCCGCGACCACGGCTGGCGGCCTTCGTCCCACCAAGCGCGGATTTCGTCGACCAGCAGACCCGCCGGCAGCGCTGGCCAGCCCACGCGGGCCATCTCGCTGGCCGACAGGGCCGCGGCCGCCGCCGAAAACTCGCCGGCCGCCGCGCGGATCGCCTGCATATATGCCGGCAGACCGCGGTTCGCATCGAGCGCCCGCCGCACCGCCCCGCGAAAGGTGCGAATCTTGATGGCGTCGAAGTGCAATCCGGCCAGGTCTTCACGGAGACTAGCCTCGGAGTGGGTTGAGGGCTGAGAGTTGAGGGTCGAGCGATAGAACGGCAGCCGCAGTTGCTCGGCCGCCCGGCGATCATAGGGAATCACGTAGCTCAGCTCGGGCCGGGCGCCGGTCTGGTCGCAAAAGGTGGCCAGCCACTGCGGCCAGAACTCTCGATCGGCCTCCAGGTCGCATTGATTGAACACCACCAAGATCGGCTGATCGGCCTCGACGGCCGCGCGGAAGAACTGCTTGACGGCGGCGTCGTTGTACTTTTGCTGCGTCAGCACAGCCACCAGCACGTCGGCCGCCTGACGCAGGGCCCGTGCCCGCTGCCAATTCACCGTCACATCCGAGTCCACGTCGGGCGCATCCAGCAAGAGCAGCCGGGACGGCATGGTGGCCGCCGCCCGCCAGAACAGGCGGTGCTCGGCGGCATCGGTCAGCGGGTCGTCGGGCGACCGCCACGGGTGCAACTCGAAGGGCTCGAACAACTTTCTGAGCAGGCCCTCGTCGGCCAATTCCGGCGGCGCCAGGCACACCGGGTGCTTGGTGCCGGCGGCCAACGGGCTGGCGGCGCTGGCCACCTCGCCAGCCAGGTGATTGAAGATCACCGACTTGCCGATGTTGGTGCCGCCCACGATTGCCACCACCAGCAGCGGCGGCAACTCGAATTGCGGCAGCAACTTGTTGTGGAGCAGGTCGAACCATTCCTGGCCGGCCGGCGACGGCACGCCCAACCCGGCGGCCTCCGGCATCAAGGCCGCCAACAGCCGGTCCAGGCGCTGGGC